>JBDSFC010000311.1:0-2568 GCA_039919745.1 Bacteroidia bacterium
TTATAACTCTCTGTCCAGCGTTTATCAGCAATACCGGCGCCTGCTAAATGAATAATACTATCCACATTTTCAAACGCTTTTTCATTGATATAACCTTTGTCTATATCCCATTTAAATTTTTCTATCCCATTAAAATTACCTTCTTCACGACTTAACCAAACAACCCGGTGATCATCTTTTAATAACAATTCAGAAATTGCTTTGCCAACTAAACCACTTCCGCCGGTAATTAATATCTTTGTCATATCTTGTTTTAAAATATTACAAGTTAGTAATTTTATGGTATTTGATGTTCATATTTTTGTTTGTACTAATCAACGCACAGGTAGCGAAAAAATAAGCTGTGGCGAAGCGCATGGATTAGAGTTGGTAGCGGAGTTTAAAAAACAATTAAAAGACCTTAAGATAAATTTAAAAACACGGGCCAATAAAAGTGGCTGCCTGGGTATTTGTGATTTTGGTCCTACAGTGGCCATTTATCCTGAAGGTGTTTTTTATGTAGGCGTAAAAAAAGAAGATGTAAAAGAAATTATTGATTCACACATTATAAATAAAAAGCCGGTTGAACGTTTATTATTAAAACAATAGATCATGGAAGAATTAGATGTAAATAATTATTTGGTACAGGAGAATTTGTTCGAGTTGTTTAAAAAACAATTAAAAAAAGACTTTGATAGTTGTAGTTTAAATACCGATTTTATTGAGGACCTGCCCATTGAACTACCATATTTAAAAGCCGCTGTTGTGTTTGAATTACAGCCATTATTAAAGAATAACTCAGCTTTATCTTCGCTATTATACCGTATTGATATAAGCGAATTGCAGATAAGGAACTATCAGCTAAAAAATAAAACACATAATTTTGAAGATGTGATCGCTGAATTAATTATTAAACGCATTCTTCAAAAAGTAATTTTAAAGAAACGATTTTCGCAATAGTATGTCAGCAATTATCCGAACAGGAACTGAAAAAGATATTCCCCGTGTATTAGAACTGGTAAGGGAATTGGCCGTTTTTGAAAAAGCCCCCAACGAGGTGGAAGTTACTGTTAATGAAATGACAAACTGGGGTTTTGGTAAAGATAAAGTATTTGATCTTTTTGTTCTTGAAAAAGAAAAAGTTATCGTTGGCATTGCTGTTTATTATTACAAGTATTCAACCTGGAAAGGGAAATGTTTGTTTTTAGAAGATATTATTGTTACCGAAACAGAACGCAAGAATGGTTATGGCAAATTATTATTTAACGAAGTGGTTAAAGTTGCCAGGACTCAAAAAGTAAGACGTATGGAATGGCAGGTATTGGATTGGAACACACCGGCAATTGAGTTCTATAAAAAATATCAATCACATTTGGATGGAGAATGGATCAATTGTAAATTGACATATGATCAGATTCAAATGCTTTAATATTTAGCCACAGATTACACAAATTCACACAGATAATAATTAAAAATCTGCGAGCATCAGCGAAATCTGTGGCTTATTCATTTGATGAAACCAAACACTTTGGCACAAACCATTTGCCTGAATATATTTTCGGATCAATAACATTATATTTACAATCAACATAAGCTCCTGCCGCTGTCCGTTTCATAATTAGCAAATTCCCACTATTAATTTTTTTTATAATTTCCAGTTTTAACTCTTCGAGGCTTAATTTTTTATTTGCAAAACCTATTTTTAAACCTACTTCATTATTGTTCAGGTCCATTACATTACTTAAACTATCCGGCCTTTCTCCGTCTTCATTCTGATGCTTTAAAAATTGACTGTAATTTCCTTTTTCATGGGCAATTCCTAATTTTCGCAATTTCTTTACTTTGATCTTTTGCGAAAAAGCAGCCATGAAAAAAGCATGGCGAAAAGCATCTAATTTTCCGCCGTTAGAATAATTATCCAATGCCTGTTTAAGGTTAGATGTGTTATATACGATAGAAGCTTTGTTATGGATGTTTTTTACTTTTAATGCGGCAAAGGGATGTCCGATAGCCCAGAAAAGCTCTTGTTTAAAGGGTTTATGCCCGTTTACGTAAAACGAAATTAAAAACAAAAAGGCTATTATTTTATGCTTACAGAACATCGTAGTACAAAAATATCGAATCGTCTAACAATAAACGCAATTAACACGGGAATGTTAGTATAATAGGCGAAAATATTTATTTGTCACTAGCCTATAAGTTATATTTGTGTTTGTGGACATTAAAAATGATTTCATAACTACATTGCTCAATAAAAAAACAACAGGTCTTGTTGTAAGTATTAATGATCTGCGCGATAAAGAATTCAGTGGTATTAAATTAACGGCTGAAGAAAGATTTGCCCTTTCTAATTTTGATAAATACCGTATTAATATCCTTAATTCTCAGATCGACGAAGAAAAATTTCACTACCAATACCGTCAACTACAGGTAATAGCTAATCTTAGCGATTGGCGCGAGTTCTTAAAGAAAGATTTTTAGTTTTAACTCCTAAAATCTGCTAAATACTTACATTTAGTTAACCTTTAATTCATTAATTTTTTTACTTTTGATTTCTAATTAAACACATAAGAATGAAGGTAAAAACAT
>JBDSFC010000399.1:0-6965 GCA_039919745.1 Bacteroidia bacterium
GAGTTGACTTTAAACACGAGTACAAAATTAAGAGCTGATGAATTATATCTTATTGCGTTGGCTATAAATGTCGATCCAAATGAAGTTCTGAAAGAAGTTTGTGGGCATCTTAAATTAGAAAAATAATGGCTAAAAAATTTAAAATAGACGCGAGATTAATTTTACAACTTGGAAGAGATAGTATCAAAGACCATACAACTGCGTTAGTGGAGTTAGTTAAAAACAGTTTTGATGCTGACGCCTCAAAGGTTGATATTGAAATTTATTGTAAAAGTAAAGAGAAAAAAATACGGGTTGCTGATAATGGTTTCGGAATGACTGGTACCGAGATAGATGAGAATTGGTTAAGGATTGGTTTTTCAGAAAAAAAGAAATCGAAAACTAGTCAAAAAGGAAGAAGAAAAACCGGAGAAAAGGGAATTGGGAGAATTGCTTCTGATAGATTAGGTGCGAACTTAAAAATGATAACAAAATCTGCTGATGATTCTACTCAAGCTATTGGAGTAAATTGGGATGATTTTGATGTTGATGGAAAATCAATTGATGATATTCCATTAGTAGAATTTAAAAATCCTATAATTACAATTCCTGTTCGAAAAGGCGAACTTCCACGAGATACAGGGACTGAATTACTGATCTCAACGCTTAGGACAGATTGGACTGAAGATGATATTAAAAATCTGTACCAAGAGTTATCATTTTTTGCACCTTTATTTAAAGATCAATTTGAAATTGAGATTAAAAACGATATTAATCCTACCTATTCTAAGTCTGTAACTTCTGCAATATATGATGCTGCAGAAATTGAATTAACATTACATTATGATGGCCTTGATACACTCATTTACGAATTCAGAAATAAGTTAGTTCCTGAAAAAAATAAAACAGAAACATTTCAGCTACAACAATTTATACAACAAAAAGAATATGCGCCACTGGAATGCGGTGCAATTGATTTAAAATTGTATTTTTTTATTCGCAAAAAAAATCTATTAGATGGAACGAGTCTTACTTTAAATGACCTAAAAGATTTTTTACTTGAAAATTACGGTGTTAAGTTATACCGGGACGGGGTTGTGGTTAAGCCCTACGGATTTGCAAACAATCAATTCGGTCAAGACTGGCTTGGACTCGACGTTGAGAAATCCGCTGATCCAGCGGGTTTAAGTAGAGAATCATATAAAGTTAATGCAAATAATATTGTGGGATACACGTATTTCACTCGTGATAACAATCAAAAATTAATTGATAGCTCGTCAAGAGAAGGTTTAGTTGAAAACAAAGCGTTTCAGGATTTGAAAGAACTAATAAATAAATCAATAACATTACTGGCATCATACCGCGTGGATATAAATAAAGCCGCTGCGGAAAATGCATCAATAGTTAGCAAAGGTAAGACGACTCAGACACAGGTTACAAAAATTAAAAATAAGCTCAATTCAGTTGTAAAAGATTTGGAAGAGGTTAAAGTTTACATCGATAAAAATAAAAATTACTCGGGTAATCCTTTAGCAAAAATAGTTTTAAATGTAACTCAAGCGATTGTTGAAACAGAAAAAACTTTTGAAGAATTATTGGAGGAAAAACGAGTTTTAGGGGCTTTGGCGACGTTAGGTATATCGTCAGCCGTATTCGGTCATGAAACAGAAAGTGCAATTAATACTTTTAGAAAAAATGCTAAAAATGCTAAGGATTCTTTAAGTAAGAAGAAACCCGAGGTTGCAGAAGCCTTAGCCGAGTTAAATGAAGCTGTGATTCACGCAAAAATTGTTGGAGGATGGGGCGAGTTTGCTTTGTCAAGAATTGAGAATGAAAAAAGGAAGAAGATCAATAGAAAAATTACAGAGTTGATCAAATTGACAATTAAGCAAGTGAAACCCGCATTTGACGGAAGGAACATTGAAATTGAAAAGAAATTAGGAAATGTTATTGCAAAGGCACATGCAATGGATATTGAATCAATTGTTTTAAATCTAATTACAAATTCTTTCAATGCTGTTCCAAATACTAATAGGCCCCGTAAAATAAGAATCGAACTAGATCATGAAAATAGATCTGAAAAAAAGGGGATGATTCTTGTGGTGGCTGATTCAGGGCCGGGTATTGCAAAGGAATATATTGATAAAATATGGATACCTTTATGGACTACAAAAGTCGGGAAAAAAGGTAGGGATGGTACTGGACTTGGCCTTACTATTGTTAAGTCTATAGTTGAGGAACTAGAAGGAGATATTACCGTAGGGATAGATAAAGAATTAGGCGGGGCAAAATTTTCTATTTGGTTACCAAGATAATTAAACTCAAAACAAAATGAATACAATTGCAATCATTGATGATAAGGATGCCATTCGCAAACCTTTCGCAAGACAAATTTCTAATGTGTTAGAAAGATTATATCCTGATTGGAAGGTAATTGAAAGGAGACCATTTATGGCGCCCGCAGAATACCCACAATGGATTATAGAAAATGAAATTTCTGTATTAATCTTAGATGAGCAACTGGACGGGGAAGCTATTGAAAATGGTAAAAGCGTCGACTATAATGGTCATAACCTTGTGAAAGAATTACGTGTTCGATTTAAAGACTTGCCCGTATACTCTATAACTGCCGTTGCGGTAAGTGATGATTTAAAAAAATCGTTACCCTATTTTAATTTAATATTAAGCACAAGGGATTTTGATGATGACACTGATAATTATATAAATTTATTTGTTAAATCAGGAATTAACTTTTACAATGAATATCAGAGCCAATTAGAAAGACTTGGAATATTATCGGAAAAAATTGCACGTGGAATTGCAACATCAGAAGAATTGACGGAGGCAACAGGACTTCAGACGAAACTAGAAATTCCAAATACAGTTGCAGAAACATCTAATAGAGAAAATTATCTTTCTAAACTTGAAGAAAATTTAGAAGAAGTAAAAAAGATTAGTACTCAAATTTCAGAACTAATTAAGTCAAAAGGAAAATGAAGTGGTTCAAAATAGAGAAAAAAATAAAACCGTCCACTGGCAAATACTATTCCGATTGGAAAGATCACTTGGCAGAAGAAGCAAAAGGACAATGTGTTTATTGTACTATTCACTTAAACCCATTTGGCGGAATTAGAAATTTTCACGTTGAACATTATAAGCCAAAGTCTGTGCAAGCGTTCAAGCATTTAGAACACGATTATAACAATTTATTTCTTGCATGTTCTATTTGTAATTGCTTTAAAGGAGCAGATTGGCCCAACGAACCTAATGATTTGCTTGATATTAAATGTTACCCCGATCCAACTGTTGTTGACTACTCAACGCTGTTTGAAGTAAATTCAGATTACACTTTATCTGGCACTAAGTTCGCCTCTAAATATATGGTGACAAAATTATTTTTAAATCGACCTCAATTGCAACTTGAGAGAAAAGCATTTGCTCTTTATCAAGAGATTAAAGAGGTTTTTAACAACCTAAAAGATCTAATTAATCAACTTAAGGCCATGACAAAAGAACAAGGACTTTCAGAAAGCGAAGCCCTATTGTATAAAACCATGATTAAAACTGTTGAATTCACATTACTTCAAAATGAAGAAAAATTTATTGTTCCCTATATCACAGCTCAGATAACGAAATGAAAAATAAAAAGAAATCTGTTATGTAAATGAAAGGTAACATTTTTAAATATCTAAAACTTTATTGTTCGGCTGAGCCGAATTCAATTGACCGACTTATTATTTCTGCTTTCCTCAAAAAAAACAGTTTAATTGTTCGGAAAAATTTATTTCTAAAAAAATTCGTTGTATCGGAAAAGAACGCTAATGAATATACTAACCTTACAAACTTTATATCGCTGCTAGATAAAGAAATTAAAAAATTTGATTTGGAGACATTAATCGAACTATTTGAATTTGTTGTTTCTCCAGCGGATCGAATTGTCAATGGGGCGATTTATACTCCTTTACACATACGAGAATTCATTACTAAACAATCATTTAATTCGAAAAGAGAAAAGCTTAGTACTTCAAAAATTTCAGATGTTTCATGCGGTTGTGGAGGTTTTTTACTTACTGCGGCACAGAGATTAAAAAAGGAAACTCAGAAATCTTATTCGGAAATTTTTAAAAAACAAATTTTCGGTTTAGATATTATGCCTTATTCAATAACAAGGACAAAGCTTTTACTATCACTCCTTGCGATATCTGAGGGAGAAGATAAAAAGAAGTTTGAATTTAATTTGTTTGTTGGAGATGCTTTGACTTTTAAGTGGGGTAAAAGAATTAGGAAGTTCATTGGATTCGATATTATATTAGGAAATCCTCCATACGTCTGCGCTAAAAACTTAAGTGATGATGTTAAATTAAATCTTGAAAAATGGTCAGTTTGTAAATCAGGAAATCCGGATCTTTACATTCCTTTTTTTCAGATTGGAATTGAAAACCTATCTAAATCAGGCCTTTTAGGATTTATTACTATGAATAGTTTTTTCAAAAGCTTAAATGGAAGAGCATTAAGAGATTACTTTCAAAGTAAAAAAATAAAATTTAAAATTATTGATTTCGGTACAGAACAAGTTTTTAAATCAAAAAATACTTACACGTGTATTTGCTTGATCGAAAATACGGAAGCTGATTTTATTAAATATTACAGGTGTCAAAGCAAGGAACTTCCACAGCAAGAAAAATTATTTTGTAAAATAGACTATTCTAGACTTGATTCAAAAACAGGTTGGAATTTACAAGACAATGAAATAATATCAAAAATTGAATCTACAGGTATTTCCTTTGGCGAATTATATAAAACCAGGCACGGTATAGCCACGCTTAAAAACGACATATATATTTTCAACCCGGTTAATGAAGACAATGATTACTATTATTTGCAAAATGGGAGTTTGTATCAAATTGAAAAAGGAATTTGCAGAGATATAGTTAACTCAAATAAATTGAGTCGAGCGGTTAAACTTAGCAATCTTAAAGAAAAAGTTATTTTCCCCTATGATAACGGCAATAAACCAAAGCTTTTAGATGAACGCTATATCAAGGATAATTTCCCAAAGGCTTACAATTATCTTCAAAACAAAAAGAAAATTCTTGCAGCACGTGACAAAGGAAAAGGAGAATATGAAAATTGGTTTGCATTTGGAAGAACTCAGTCATTGGAAAAAATCAGAACGAAAATGTTTTTTCCAAAATTTTCTGATCGAACTCCTAGTTTTTTGATCAATAGTGACGAAAATATGTTATTTTATAATGGCTTAGCAGTTGTAGGACATTCAGAGCAGGAGATGAAAATTATTAAAAAAATAATGGAGTCAAGACTTTTTTGGTATTATATAAAATCTACAAGTAAACCGTATTCATCAAGTTATTACTCATTAAATGGAAATTACATTCGAAATTTTGGTATTTGTAATTTAAGCGAAGCAGAGAAAGAATTCTTAATTAATGAAGAAGACAGAAATGCGCTCGATCTTTTTTTTGAAAGAAAGTATGACGTAGACCTGAGTGCATAAAGTCATTCTCCTTGCTGTATAAAGCCTACACACTTTTTACAAGCACATTTGGCGCTTCTTTTAAAGGCAAATAATTTTAGTGGCGCCAAATAAGCTTGCAAAATTTCCTCCCCGCCTGTGTGGACATTAGAACGAGCAATTTTTCAAATTGCATTGCCAACGCAAAAAAATTAAAAGTTCGGACATCAAAAATTAGTTTGACGACATAACAAATTTATCGGCGGACACGTGACCAGAAGTTAAACTGTGTAGCGGCAACTGGTACTAACACGGGCTAAGCTCCATTTTTTGCGGGTTAACGCTCAAATGCGTAATTTGGACTTAGCAAAAAACGAAGCCTAGCCCGAAAACGTTAGCTACAATGCGCCCAGCGGACGGCTAAACATTTCGGCTTGACAAGAACAATAGCCTCTCGGTTGACAATTTAACTCAAAAAATATGGACTTTTATTTCGGAGATAATTATTTTCAAAATCAGGACAGCTCTTTCTGGACGGATGTACTCATTAATTGTATTGGTGCCTTCGTAGGTTTTTTCTTTTCATTAACAATATACAGACATCAAATTAAAAGTGACAAACAAAAAGAAAATAAACATCGTGCTGACACCTACAAAGGTCTACTTCGCTACTTTTCTTCAGTTATTTCCACTTTTGTAAAAGATGCCAATCAGCAATTAAAATTGCTAGACACTTACATAACCGAACAGTTGAAAGACTCTTGGGATTTGAAGATTCTTCCAAGAATACCAACAAATGATTTTACACGACTTATAAATAATGACAACAAAGAAGTTTTTGAAGCCTGGATCAATAATGTTCACGACAAGGATAATATAGATCAATATCGAAAAGCCACTGCATCAATCGATATTATAGAAGGTGTTATCCAAGAATTACACAGAATCTACAAATATAGAATTGAAAAAAATTACACGAAATTATATGAAGTTAAACTCACTGTGGACAATTTGCCGGATAGATTATCTTCAATTGCTCTAGAGATTTAAAATAATACGGGTGACGATAGGCTTAAAAATCCTTTTTACCTAATGATAAATTCTTACATCGGCGTTTACGGACAACTTCTTGAAGAAAACGCAAACATTAAAAGATTTATGGATGAATTAATTGGACCAACATTGAGAGAGTTTTATGAAAATTATAGGGACAATCCTTACACAGACGAAATAGCAACTATGTGTAAAAAAGCTCGAGTTAAATTTCATGAAGTGGAAGTTGATATGACAGCTATGGCAAATGACTTTAAAAAAATAAGAGGTAAGATTGAACCATCCATTTCAGTTCTTCAAAATTTCGTAGCAAAGGTTGACAAAATAATTTAAAAAAATTGCGCGACAAGAACACACATGAAAAACTGGGTGTGGGCGCACTAGTAGCTAACAGCATGCAAATGCCTCATGCCGGGTTCTTTTTATTTTAAAATCTCGGCGGACATTTGTACATTTATAA
>JBDSFC010000405.1:0-3251 GCA_039919745.1 Bacteroidia bacterium
CTGCAATTAAAGCTACAGCAAATAAAATAGGAGCAAGAGTGCTTCCCAACATAGGCGCTAATAATTGATGTGCGTCCTGTATCTCTGCCACATCATGCCTTCCCTGTTTAAAAAAAGTAGTAGCTGCTAAAATTAAAATGGCTGCGTTTACAAATAAAGCAAGGTTTAATGCAATGGCGCTATCAATGGTATTAAAACGAATTGCTTTTTTTATATCGGTTGGTGTCCGATTAAATTTCCGGGTTTGCACGAGCGAACTATGTAAATATAAATTGTGTGGCATTACCGTTGCGCCAATAATTCCAATAGCAATGTAAAGCGCTTCATCGTTTTGAATGAAAGGCATTAAACCCCCTGCAATTTCGCTAATTACAGGTTTTGCAATAAGCAATTGTATAAAAAATGAAACGCCAATTAATAAAACAAGACAAATAATAAAAGCTTCCAGTTTACGAATACCACGGTTTAAAAGGAACAATAAAATAAAACTGTCCAATACGGTAATACAAACACCAGTAAGAATACTAATATTTGGAAATAATAAATGAATACCAATAGCCATACCAATTACTTCAGCGAGATCGCAGGCAGCAATAGCAATTTCAGCAAGGCCATACAAAAACAAATTAATAAAACGCGGGTAGGTTTCGCGCGATGCCTGGGCAAGATCTTTACCACTAACTATTCCGAGCCTTACGCAATGACTTTGTAGTAATAAAGCAATAATGTTACTCATTACCAACACCCATAATAAATTGTAGCCAAATTTACTTCCACCGGCAATGTCTGTGGCCCAGTTGCCTGGATCCATATAACCAACGCTGATCATATATGCAGGGCCAAGAAAGGCTAACAAACGTTTAACACTGCTTCCAGTATTGGTATTTACACTTGAGTTTACTTCTTCTAAGGACTTGCTCATTTTTTTATTTCCACTAAAATGTTGGAGGCTACTTTATTGCTAAAGAACTGGCTGTTGTTTTTATTGATCTTGACTTTATATGAATTATCAAACTCATTGATCTCTTCCACTTTTACACTATCACCTATCTTTAATCCAATGGATGTTAAGTGTTGAAGGAATGTTTTTGAATGTTCGCAAACACCAACAAAAACAAAAAGACCTTTTGTTTTATTTTGGTTTAAGGGAATAGCTTTTACGACATTCAATAAACCGTTAGCGTCTGGAATTGGGTCGCCGTGCGGATCGAATTTTGGTTTTCCTAAAAAAGTATCCAGGCGTTGAATAAGTTCATCGCTTTGAATATGTTCTAGTTGTTCGGCAATTTCGTGCACTTCATCCCATTTAAAATTTAATTTGTCTACTAAAAAAACTTCCCACAAGCGGTGTTTTCTTACAACCTTAATAGCAGTTTGTTTTCCTTTATCAGAAAGCTTAACGCCCTGGTAAGGAATGTAATTGATCAGTTTTTTTTCGGCTAAGCGTTTAAGCATATCTGTAACTGTAGCTGCTTTAATAGAAAGATGATCAGAAATTTGATTAGTAGTCACTTCCGATTCTTCAGATAAATGGCTTAAAGTATAAATAGCTTTAAGGTAATTTTCTTCGGTGAGTGAAATTATCATGCGCAAAAATAATATATTTTATTAACCTAAACAAATATTTAGACTAGTCTAAATATGTAAATAAACCTAAGTTAGAACAGTGTTAAATATTTATTTTGTGTTGAAAAGGCTATTTTGGAAGAAATCGAAGATTTTAAGTCCTTGAAATTGCCTTATTTGTTAAAATCAGGGTATAAATTTTTGCTGGAATAGAATAAACCGCTATCTTTGCCATCCTTAAAAAAAGATAAAGATGCCAAAAATGAAAACTAATTCCAGCGCTAAAAAGCGTTTTAGCATTACTGGAAGCGGTAAAATTAAAAGAAAGCATGCTTTCAAACGTCACATTTTAACTAAAAAAGAGAAAGATCGTAAACGCGGTTTGACTAAAAGTGGACTTGTAAGCGCAGCAGATACAAACAACGTGAAATTCATGTTAAATATCTAAGCGAAAGCTCTTTAAAATTATCGAAAAAATCGGTTAATTAAACAAAATGTTTAACCCGGATCTTAGTCAAAAAGTCTCTTAAATGAGCACTTAGATCCAAAGCAAAAACAAAAAAAGAAATGCCAAGAAGTGTCAATCACGTAGCCAGTAGGGCTCGCAGAAAAAAAATCCTTAATTTAACCAAAGGTTATTGGGGTGCAAGAGGTAATGTTTGGACAATTGCCAAAAATACCCTTGAAAAAGGTTTAACTTACGCTTACCGCGATCGTAAAAACAAGAAACGTACTATGCGTGGTTTGTGGATCCAACGTATTAACGCAGGTGTTAGAGAGCACGACATGAGCTATTCGGAGTTTATTGGTAAGTTAAATGCAAAAGGTTTAAAATTAAACCGTAAAGTATTAGCTGATCTTGCAATGAACCATCCCGAAGCTTTTAAAGCTGTAATCAATCAGGTAAAATAATAAAATAACATATTATGTGTAAAAAACGCCCCGTTACGGGGCGTTTTCTTTTATAGGTCGAAATTGTTAGTATATTAGCTTAAATTAACGTTAATTCCCAAACATATTACGGTAATTTGTGTTATATTTAATAAGAACTTCGATCAAAAAAACAACAACAATGAAAGCAAAGATTAAAAAAGCGGCAGAGGTGAAAGGAAGCACGTATTTGGTAAAATTACGTATTGACCCTAGAACAGTTATTACAGTGAGAACAAAAGAAAGCTTGAAGAACTGGAAGAGTAAATACCCAAATGCAGTAGAATTATCCTAAAATGAGAGCGTAGAATTTATCAATGAAATTCTACATCCATTTCTTTTTCCTAAAATAGATTATCTGCACAACGATAATTGTAATCATCACTGCCCAAACTACTGCATAACCATAGGGCGATTTTAGCTCTGGCATAAATTCAAAATTCATACCGTATACACCAGCAATAAACGTTACAGGAATAAAAATACTTGAGATGATCGTGAGCACTTTCATCACTTCATTCATTTTATTGGCATTAGTACTTAAATAAATGTCCATAATGCCGCTTAGCAGATCTCTATACGTTTCCACGGTATCTATAATGCGCGTGCTATGATCCTGGAGATCGCGAAAAAAGAGTTGCGTGCTTTGTGTGATAAATGGTGTTTCGGATCGCAATAAATTACTAAGCATATCACGCAACGGCCAAACTTGTTTGCGTAAATAAATTACTTCGCGTTTTAAATTATACAAAGCA
>JBDSFC010000424.1:0-3884 GCA_039919745.1 Bacteroidia bacterium
CAGGCGTCTAATAATTTATGGTCGGGTCCTTCATGGCGAATTTGTTTTCGGATCTCAGAAAAAAACTCTTCGGTAGAAATAATACCCTTGTCAAAATTATCAAATAAGCTACTTTGTTCTGTTTGCGTATAAAGCGCTTCAAAAGGCATGTAGGTTAGTTTATTAAATTCAGAAATGGTTTTATTCGTATCTAAATTAATGATAACACCGCCCAGGTCGAAAATGATATTTTTTATATGTTGCACTTTTTAAATTTAGTAAAAAAGATTAATCTCCGCATTTTTGCGGAGATTAATCTGGCTATTCGCCGCATTTTTGCGGCGAATAGGTGCTGAATTTGCCACAGAATCCTGGTATTTATACTGCTCGGTTGCTTGTATTGAGGCCGATCTGGAGCTAAACTTAAAAATTGAGCCTTTGCGGTTATTTATTTTGTAAATGTGTGTCTTTTGGCTATTTTTGCAATCCCTTCTAAAGGGAATTGGTCCTATAGCTCATTCGGTTAGAGCAACTGACTCATAATCAGTAGGTGCTTGGTTCGATTCCAAGTGGGACCACGTTACAGGATAGCATATCAGAAATGGTATGCTTTCTGTTTTTAGGAGCTCCCAGAAACCTGTCATTACCTGAATTGGTAATGTGCCTTTACATTTTAGACAAATTAAAAATCTCTCAGCGAAACTTCATTTCTGGCTGTTACATTCTCACAGGACTTTTTTTGTTTTTACTTAGGGTGTCGGATTTTATCTTTTTAATAGCTTCCCGTTAAGCAATAATTGCATAACAGTATCTTTAAAAGCACGACCAATTTGAAGATGGTTGACTCCTAAAATAATTTCATTCCCTTCTATTTTTTGAATTTTTTGAACGTTAACAATAAAGGATTTATTTATTTTTATAAATTGAGAGCCTGGTAATTGATCTTCAATTGCTTTTAATGTTACATAAGTGATATATTTTTTGTCTGTAGTGTGTATGATTGCATAATTCAACATGGCTTCTATATAAAGTATATTTTTATACATGATTTTTTCATACGACTTGTCACATTTAACAAAGCAAAATTCATTAATTATATCATTTCCAATCTTACTTTGTTGAAGGAGCTCAAAATAATCCTTTGCTTTAGTTACTGCTTTTATAAATCGTTCAAAGGGTATAGGTTTTACCAAGTAATCTATCACCGCTAATTCATAGGTTTCCACAGCGTAATTTGGATATGCTGTTGTAATAATAGTAATAGGTAAGTTGACAGTGTTTTTTAAAAGTGTAATCCCCGACATCTTCGGCATGTGAATGTCCAAAAACAAAAGGTCAATCTTTTTCTCGCTTGTTATTTGTATAACTTCCAATGCATCCGAACATGTGGCCACAAGGTCAAGAAATGGCACATCACGTATAAAATTCTCCATACCTTTTCTTGCCAAAGGTTCGTCATCGGCTATTATACAATGCATTTTCATATAGCTGTAATTCTAAATTTATTTTATATTTTCCTTCTTTTTTTGACACGTCTATTTTATGCTTGTCAGGATATGCTAACTGCAACCTACGGTAAACATTCAGCAACCCAATACCGCCACCTTCATCTTTTTTTATTTTAAATTCATCGTATGAATTTGTTACAGAAAATACTAAAAAATTATCTTTGAAGTTAGCGGTTATCACTACCGAATTATCTTGTATGTTATAAGACCTGTGTTTAAAAGCATTTTCCACAAAAGGCAGGAGTATAAACGGAGCAATTTGTAAATTAAGTGTTTGATCACTAAACTTAAAAGAAACGTCAAGGTTATCATTGTTTCTCATCTTTTCCAGATCAACGTAGTCTTTTATAAATTCAAATTCGCGTTCAACAGGCATCCAGTCTTGCGTACAATCATATAACTGATAGCGAAGTAATGCTGAAAACTTCAATAGGGTCTTACTTGCGAGTTTTTTATCTTCATCAATCAGCACGTAAATACTATTAATTGCGTTAAATAAAAAATGAGGGTTTAATTGTGCTTTAAGGAAATTAAGCTCGTTTATTAATTTTTCGCGTTCTGATGCATTAGCGCGCTTTTCCGAATAATATCTGTCATGAATAATGTACAACGCAAAGAAAATCATAATTAAAACGCATAAATCTACCCCGTGACCAATATACATGGCCAAGAGGCTGCTGGATAAAATATGCCTGTTTTTGTATATTATAAAGGATATATCTTTAAACACCAATATCAACGTAACAGATATAAAAATTGAAGTTAGAACTAGCGCTATAAATTTTGTATACTTTTTTTTGTTGAAGAACCGGGGCTTTAAAAAGTGAATTACAAAATAAACACAAACTATTTGAAAAAATTTAAGAACCGTAACTTCGTAATAAATTAAAGAGGTATCTGTAAATCGCTCTTTATAAACATGAATAAACCCTATATAGTCCCAGGTCCAGAATAAAACATGAAGCACTTTGTATTTTCTAACAAAACTTATGATCGAATTAATATCCTTTGATTGCATTTACCTACGAATATAGTTAATCCTGTATCTTTTTTCCATTTTTTTACATCAACTGCAAATAATATGCGGTTAATCGATTTTTATAACATAACGTTTTATTCTTTATGTAACTTTTTCATATTTGACAAACTCTAATAGAAAAATACAGGAGTAAGTCCAAAACCACTTTGATCAACACCAAATCACTATATCTAATTAAAGAAGATCAATAAACGACGTTCATCAAGCACAAACAACACATAGTGTAAAAAATATTTTATATAGGAAACTCCTCACGACTTTTGTAAGAAAATAAATAATATGAAAAAAATAAAAACATTTTTAATTTGCTTGGGTATATTACTGGTAACAACAGAGATTAAATCGCAGGTGTGGAATAAGATAGCAGAGTTGCCTCATGGGGCAGCAATTTTAGATATGGCAGTAGACAACAGTAATATTATTTATGCGCTAACTTCGGCTAATGATATCTACTATACTTCCACTAACGCATTGTCATGGACAAAAATGCCAGGAACTGATATTTTTTTTGGTATTAGAGATATAGAGCTTGATAAAACGTCCAATGTATTATACGTAAGCACCGAGTTACAAGGTATACATTGGACGCCTAACAAAGGTCTGTCATGGCAAAACCACCCAATCTATACTAACACCATCACCGGCTTTAATGCGGAAATAAACTCAACAGTGAGGAAGCCAAACTCAAACATAATTATTTGCAATGATCCGGAAATAGGTTACTCTCAAATTCATCGTTCAACAAACGCGGGCTTGAACTGGGTAACAACTTTTGAAACATTTGAGATTGCTTACACTTTAAAATATCTTGCTAATAACACCTTGTTAGCTGGAACAGAACTGGGAATTTATAAATCCCTAAATGATGGAGTAAGCTGGAACCCTTCAAATATAGGAATGGTAAACTTTACAGTGAAAAGTATTTTAGAGAAAAATACTATTTCAAAAATATTTGCAGCAGCAGATCTTAACATAAATACACAGGATACAACTGGCTGTGGGGTTTTTGTATCTAATGATGGCGGAGCTAGTTGGACGAAAACAAGCGCAGGCATGACTGATTGCCGTATTAATTGTTTAACAATGGATAATAGCGGAAATTTATATGCAACTTATCCCGGAGGTGTTTATCGTTCAACTAACAATGGAGTAACCTGGTCAGCAATCAATTCAGGACTTGGGCAGAATAATGAGTATGCGACTATTACCTCTAATAATTCGGGGTTGTTTGCAGGAAGCAAAAGATCCGGAGTTGCTTTCTCAACCATGCCAGTAAATAATTGGACTTTCCGTAATTCAGGGATGAGAGTTAAAACAATAGGTCACATGTTATTGTCTAATACAGGTACTATTTATAC
>JBDSFC010000456.1:0-5908 GCA_039919745.1 Bacteroidia bacterium
CGTGGATAGTTTTCATAATTGTAGTGGCGCGCAATCGGGAGCCTTAGATCCTGTAAATGCCATGTACTGGGCATGGAACACAGGCTACATTTTTTTAAAACTGGAAGGCGCTTCAAAATTTTCTAAATCGCCCGGTAATTTTTTTGAATACCATATTGGTGGCTACAAACAACCCAATAATAATATCCGGAAGGTTTCTTTTACATTTGATCCACCAATAAAAACAGAACAGCAAAAGCCACAGGCCCTAAATTTTAAAGTAAACGTTTTAGAATTATTAAAAACACCAACCGCAATAGATTTTGAAAAATTTTCTTCAATAACCGATCTGCGAAATGCTAATACTGTTGCTGATAATTACAGCGATATGTTTGAACTCATAAAATGAAAAATAAATTTATTTATACCTTATTTATTTTAATCGTTGTTTTTGCTATTTGCAATGGCTTTATTATTGAGAATCCTTATTTTAAAATTACTTCGAAAGATGTTGAATTAAAAGTTCCGAAAAAATTTCCGAAACCAAATTATGATTTTAAAAAGAATAAACTTTCCGCAGATGTTTTTACACTGGGAAGAAAATTATTTTATGATAATATTTTATCAAAGGATAATACGGTAAGTTGTGGCACTTGCCATCAGCGCATTGCAGCATTTGCCCATATTGATCATAAATTAAGCCATGGCATTTACGCGAAGATAGGTACACGTAACGTACCCGCATTACAAAACCTCATCTGGAAAGATACATACATGTGGGATGGTGGTGTAAATAACTTAGAAGTGCAACCCATTAATCCTATCACTAGTCCGATAGAAATGGATGAAACCTTAGCCAACATTGTTTCAAAATTAAAAAACAATAAAGAATATGCCGAACTTTTTAAAAAAGCGTATAATGATACTGTGATCAATTCAGAACGTGTTTTAAAATCATTGGCACAATTTACAGGATTGATGATCAGTTCCAATTCGCACTACGATAAATACATGAATGAAAAAGACACTTTTTCTCTTGCAGAAAAGAATGGTTTAAAATTATTCAGATCAAAATGTGAAAGCTGCCATAAAGAACCTTTGTTTACAGATAACAGCTATCGTAATAACGGTATAAAAATAGATTCCTCTTTAAAGGATATGGGCAGGGGGCTTATAACCCATCTCGAAAAAGACCATCAAACCTTTAAGGTGCCGGGATTACGTAACATTGAAATGACCTATCCTTACATGCATGATGGAAGGTTTAAAAAATTAAAGGATGTGATCAATCATTATGCTGATCCAAAAAATTTCACGAAAAATGCTGATCCTTTGTTATTGAGGATAGGCGCCTTAACAGAACCAGAAAAAAAGGAGTTACTTTCTTTTTTGCTAACCTTAACGGATAGGGATTTTTTATACGACAGGCGTTTTGCAGATCCTAATATGTTGTATTGATCTGTCATTCCAACGTTAGGCGGAATCCCCATGATGAACATCCCTCGTTCCTCAGGATGACAATAAAACTGTATCTTTAAAAACATGAATAAATTATTTTCAGTCGGTGTACTTTTTTTGTTTTTTCAAAACGCATTTTCTCAAACTATTATTACTCCCACAAGTCTAAATGCAAAATCTAGAACCGAAATTGTAACTACAGTTAGCGAACTGCTAAAAGCAAATTATGTTTTTCCAGACGTTGCGGTAAAAATGAGTAGCCTAATAAACGACAAATTAAAAAAAGGCAAATATAATAACATTACCGACCCCGTTCAGCTTGGAGATATTTTAACTACAGATGCTTTGTCCATTAATCAGGATGGCCATTTAAGGGTGGAATACAACCCTGCATTCTTTGCGCAAAGACATGATACAACAGGCGAAGATCAAAGAGAGTTACAACAGCAAAAAAGAAATCTCTCACGCAATTATGGTTTCAAAAAAGCGGAGATCTTAAATGGGAATATTGGTTATCTTGAATTAAGTGGTTTTTACAGTCCATCAAAAAAAGCAAATGAAGCCGCGCTTACAATTTTAAAATTTTTATCACATTGTAATTCTTTAATAATTGACCTGCGTGATAATGGTGGCGGCTCTCCAGAAATGATCCGTTATCTTTTAAATTATTTTTTTGATACTAAAACACACATTAATGATTTTTACATGCGGTCTACAAATACAATAAGTGAAATATGGACAAATCCCGATACCTCACAAATTAATCTAACCAAAATGCCTTTGTATATTTTAGTCGGTGGTAATACCGCTTCCGCATCTGAAGAGTTTTGTTACGATCTTCAAAATTTGCACAGGGCTACAGTTGTAGGAACAAAAACAGGAGGGGCTGCGCATCCTACAATGGAATTAGATGCTTCAAATGGCTTTGTGCTTTATAATCCTTACGCAAGAGCAATAAATCCTGTTACCAAAACAAACTGGGAAGGCGTCGGAATTATTCCTGAAATTATTTGTCCGAAAGAAATTGCATTAGAAACCGCGCACTTAAAAATATTGGAAGATCTTAGTACAACAATAAAAGATCCTTTTGAACTATTTGATCTGAATTGGTATTTGGATATTGTAAAATGCAGTTATCATCCAGTAATAGTAGATACACTTACTTTAAAAAAATATGCCGGCATTTTTGGTGAACGCACAATTACATTTGAGAACGGAAAATTATTTTACCAACGGGTAAACAAACCGAAATTTGAAATGGAATTTATTACTAAAAACTTAATGAAGGCTAAGAACAATACCTATTTCAAAATAGAATTAATTGAGGATGAAAAAGGAAATGTAAATGACCTTAAAGCTTATTACCAGGATAAAAGAATTGAAACCGCGAAACGAAACAATTAATTATTTTACCGAGGCCTCACTTTCTAATTCCAATTCAAATTGTTTTAAACAATCGCTTAATTGTTCAAACGAATCAATAACATAATATTCGTTTTGTAAAATATCTGTTCTAAAATCGTGAGTTATAATTTTATCTATGTTAAAATCTGTTTTTAAAGATAGTTTGCTAATAGCATGTTCCGTTTCTTCTTTTGAAGAAATAATTCCTGCGCCAAAAATTTTAATTTCGCCTTTTTCTCTTATTAAACCAAATTCAATGGTAAACCAATACAGGCGTTGTAATTTTAAAATAATTTCTTTTTGATCAATATATTTGATCGCCAACTTACCCATTGCTTCAAAAAAAGAACAATAGCTTTTATTGCTAAGTAAAGGTGTGTGTCCGAATACATCGTGAAACATATCGGGCTCTTCCAAATAATCTAATTGCTGCATTGTACGTAACCAACAAGTAGAAGTAAATTTTTTTTGCGCCAGGTATTTAAAAAACTCATCTACTTCACTTATGTTTGGAACGGTAACCAATTGCCAACCGGTAATGGAGTTTAATTTTTTATTTACCTGGATAAAATCCGGAATAGCTTCTACAGTAAAATCGATTCTTTCTAACGAATACATAAATTCAGAAGATACTTTGTTCTTTAAATTTTTTAACTGCCGGTTAAATAATGTTTTCCATACCAAAAAATCTTCGGCTGTGTAATTGGCATAAATTTGTTCTGTTGGTCTCATACTTTTGTTTTGATTTTTTTGAAAATAAAAAAAACCGGCTTCCGGGCCGGTTTATAATAAAAATTATAGTAAATAAAATTACAGCCCTAATAATAGAGGAACAGATAATAATATTTAGAAGTGAATAACATTAAACAGATATTTTTTTACTTATTAATTTAATTTTTGATTCCTGTTTATTTACAATGCGAATAATATTTTTGCGGTGTGTTACAATTAATAATGCCGCAACTACAATTGAAAATGTAGTAAGAATTGGGTTGGTATTATGAAAAACAAAATAAAGGATAAAAGGAAAAGCAATACCTGCCAACATAGATGATAAGGAAACCATTCTTGAAGCAAAAAGGACAATTAAAAACACTACTAATGCCAGGCAGCAGGATAAAGGTAAAATACACATAACAATTCCTAAAATTGTAGCAACCCCTTTTCCACCTCTGAAACCTGCAAAAACCGGAAAAATATGTCCAACTAAAGCTGCAATACCTAATGCCAGTTGAAGATTCACAAATTCATCGCTTTCAAAAATGTAAGAACTTAAAAAAGCCACCGAAACGGCTAAAGCTCCTTTTAAAATATCGATGATCAATACCGGAATTCCGGCTTTTTGACCCAAAACCCTGAAAGTATTTGTTGCTCCGGCATTACCGCTTCCAAATTCACGAACATCAATATTATAAAAAGTCTTACCTATCCAAACCGCCGTAGGAATTGAACCGATCAAATAAGCTAATATTATAAAGACTGCTATCAAGGTTTTTTAAACGTTAAGTTTATTATAACAAATCTAGAAAAAAATTTAAATAAAAAAAACACTTAAACTTTTTTCTTATTAAAGCTTAAGTGTTTAGAAATCAATTAATTAACATTAATATGCACCTTTAAGCTTAACGCCTTGCTCTATTTTTTGCAATGCTGTTATATAGGCGGCAATTCTCATACCAGTTTTAAATTGGGTAGCATTGTTCCAAACGGCTTCAAAAGCTACTTCCATTTTAATATCGTGCTTTTCGTTCACTTCATTTTCAGACCAATAATAACCTGCTTTATTTTGAACCCACTCAAAATAACTTACCGTTACACCGCCACTGTTAGCTAAGATATCCGGCACACAAATTATTTTTTTGTCATTTAAAATAGCATCTGCTTCCGGTACTGTTGGTCCGTTTGCACCTTCTACTATTAATTTTGCCTGGATCTTTCCGGCATTTTCTTCAGTAATTACATTTTGTAAAGCTGCGGGAACCAAAACATCACATTTGCTGGTAAGCAATTCTTCAGCTTTAATTTCTGTTGCGCCTTTAAAGCCTTTTAATACACGGTTATTTTTTGCAGCAAATTCAATTGCTTCCATAATATTAATACCCTTTTCGTTATAAAAAGAAGCTGTATGATCACCAATACCAACAATTTTAAGTCCTTTTTCAGCCAATAAACGTGCGGCGTGCGAACCTACATTACCAAAGCCCTGCACTACAGCAGTAACTTCGTTTGGTTTTAAGTTCATTTTTTTAAGAGCGGCTAAAGTATTAACCATAACACCACGGCCAGTTGCAGCATCACGGCCTAAAGAACCGCCTATTGCAATTGGTTTTCCGGTAATAACACCAGGACTATCTTCGCCTGTAATTTTATTAAACTCATCAAGGATCCATGCCATCTCTCGACCGCTGGTACCCATATCAGGAGCAGGAATATCTTTATTTACACCAAAAACATCTTTCATAGCAACTGCATATGCACGGCTTAAACGCTCTAATTCGCCAACGCTCATTGCGCGCGGATCACATTTAATACCCCCTTTTGCACCACCATATGGTAAATTGGCAACTGCGCATTTAAAACTCATCCATGCAGCTAATGCCATTACCTCATCGGCATTAACATCCATCGCATAACGAATTCCGCCTTTGCTTGGGCCAAGGTGTGTGCTGTGAATAGTGCGGTAACCTTCAAAAACCTGAATTTTACCGTTATCCATCATAATGGGTAAACTTACTTTAACTTGTTTGCTTGGATTCCTAAGTACCTGTAAAACTTCATCGCTTAGGTTCATTAGTTTGGCGGCCACATCTAAACGGGCCAATACAGCATCAAACATACTTTCGGTGTGTGCTTGTGTTGCATTTACTGTGTGTGTTGACATAAGTAAATTTTAGTGTTGTTAGCTGGGGGGCAAATTTAAGCATTTTATTCAATAACGACAAGCGATAACTTAATAGTTTAGCCACTTTAAAATAACAATTATTGGTAAGAAAAAATTTGCTTTACAACCCTTCTATGCGTTAATTTGACGAAAACTTGACCGAATTCCTAAAAATATTTTCCGTTT
>JBDSFC010000461.1:0-4882 GCA_039919745.1 Bacteroidia bacterium
GGTCCGCCAAACTGATCGGCATATCCATCACTGAAAGTAAATAACTGGTCTCCTTTATGAAGTTGCAAAGTATTGTTATTGAAGTTCTGTTTCTCACCTATAAACGCTCCAATTGGAAATTTGTTTGCGTCATATTGTATTAATTCGCCATTTCTTACAATATAAAGCGGATTATATGCGGCTGCGTATTGCAATTCTAGAGTATCAAAGTTAATGCAACACAAAGTAATATCCATTCCATCTTTTGATTGCGTACCTGCATTACTCACATGAAGTGTATTGATAACACCTTCGCGTAATTTATCCAATATCTCAGAAGGCTTTATAACATCAGTATTACTGATGATGTCTTTTAAAATATTATGGCCTACCAAACTCATAAATGCTCCGGGAACACCATGACCAGTGCAATCTACAGCAGCAAAATAGGTTAAGTTATTTTTCTTTTCTATCCAGTAAAAATCTCCGCTTACAATATCTTTCGGTTTAAACAATACAAAAGAATTTGGCAGGATGTTATTAATGATCGTATCAGGAGGTAATATTGCTTGTTGAATACGCTTTGCGTAATGGATACTATCCGTTACTTGTTTGTAAAGTATTTCAAGTTCTTCGTTCTTATTTTCGATCTCTGATTTTTGGCGAACAACTTCTTCTGTACGTTCCATTACCTTACGCTCCAAACTTCTTTCGTTCTCAGCAAGATCGTCACGCATTTTTAATAATGCATGGCCTAAACTATCATCTTTACTTAAAGGCTTATAATTCGCATCAAATTTGCCCGCACCTGTTTCTTTTGCAAATTCGGTTGTTTGTTCCATCGATTGAATTAATTCATTCAAAGCAATACCCATCTCTCCTACTTCATCACTTCTTGTTTGAATGCGCTCTTTTGGTAAAATACCAAGACCCATTGAGAGCAACATTTTTTTAAGTACCTGTATTGGTTTTGTAATTGAACGTGTTGTATATAAAGCGATGAATAATCCACCAATTACCAGTGCAAATCCAAGTAACTGAACAAACCGGTTAAGGAAATTAAAAGAATCGAACATGTCTTCTTTTACTTTTTCTGCTGCTTCCTGTTTAAATGCAATAAGTGAATTAAGGCTCCGATAAATAGTTTTAATATTTACTTCGGCATCTTCATAAGGCAAACGTGCCATCATATAAATACTAGGATCTTCATATGCCTCAGCTGAATTTAATTGTTCAATGATCTCGTTCTGATAAACTTTGAACAGGGTTTCTACTCTTCCAAAAATTACACGCAATTGCGTTTTTTCATCGGTTGACCAGGTTAATGATAAAGCCTGCAACGATTTTTTCTTTTCAGGATATTCTTTCCTGATAATATTTTTTAATTCATCCCTGAAGTCGATATCATTAAAACTTTTGTTATAAAACCATTTTGAAATATTGGTATGTGAGCGTTGCAATAAAAGATTTAATTCTTTTAGCTCGGCAACACTAGGTGTTACCTGGCCCACTACGGTTTCGGTTTGCTTTTTACTATCGTTTAAAGTTAAAACAGTTAAAATAAACGCCACCATTGTCAAAACAATAAATGAGCCAAATCCTAATCCAATTTTTCTTCCTATTGTGAATCTAATTGCCATTAGTCTAGTTTAATATTTAACTCTTTACATTTCTTTTTAAACTCTTCTTCTTTAGCTTTATCATTAAGCATTTTATAAATGCTATGAAGTGCTTCTACAGCTTTTACGTTTTTATTATCAACTTTATAAACTTTAATAATAAATTGTTCAGCCTGCTTAGCCAACTTAACAATGTTTTCCTGAACCACATCAATTTGCGAGAAATCAGCACCGTAATCAAGACCCTTACCTAAATTTACCGCCTGGTTGTAATACATAATACCAAGGTTAATATTTGCCGAAGGGTTTTCCGGTTGAATATCCAAAACTTTTAGTAGTGCTAATTTTGCAACATTTTGTGCATCCGTATTTTTATTGTCTTTGTTAAACACGTCAGAATATAAACTTCCTACTGCCAAATAATATTCAATATCTCTTGCAGTAAAATTTGTTCCCGGTTCAGCTACAGCAAAATTCTCTTTAAATTTATTGTATGCAGTTAAACTGTTCTTGTGGTTCATTGAATCCATCAATAATACTTTTGACAGGTTAAAATAACCTGCAGCAATATTCGAAAGTAATTTCTTATTGTTTGTAGCAAATGTTTCGTCAGGCTTTAAAGAATTAGAGATTTTTAATGAAGAGATAATTGTATCACGTAAAGCAGAGTGTAATTTTAGTTTATCAGTGCGTTTATAAATTTCAAAGTAAATATAAGCGCGCGTTGTCCAGCTCACAAAATCACCTTTTGTTTCAGAATGAACGATCACACTATCAATGGCCAATCTGGCCTGGTCGGCGTTTTTGGATTGCAGTAATTGTTGGGCTCTGTTAAGCTTATCATTCTGCGCAAAACCATTTACCACAAATAGCATAATTATGCTACAGGTAAAGGTTTTAAATATGTTGCGCCATTTGCTCATTTTAATTTGGTTTAATATTACTCTACATTAATTGCAAGTGCTTTAAAGTCATCATTTGTTTTTAATCCTGATTTTACTGCATTAGTTTTGTTGTACTCAAATTTTAATTTATTTTCTACGATCACAAAATTTATACTTGAACCTGTTTTACAAGCATTGGGACTCTCTGCAACAAGAAGCGTACTTTTTGCTTTACTCTTTGCAGAAACATCAGCTATTGATTTAGAAACGTCGGGCAACAGATAAATTATTTGAGCTGAAACTGAAGGATCAAACACAAAAGAATTTTTGATCTCAATATCCTGGTTACCTACCTTTTTTTTGCTGGCCAGTGTTTTTAATTCGGTAATTAAGCTCTCGCTTTTACCAACAACATAGATCACAAAATTGCCAACCTTTTTTTTATCGTTCCACTCAAAATAGCGGGTGAAATTATAGAGAAAAACAGCTTTGATCTTTGAGTTGGTATCATAATTGGAAGGTTGCTGAAATCGCAGTGAGATCAGGCAAAAAATAAATATCCAATATTTAAAACTTTTGGGCAGTTTTTTAAAAATTTATCTAATTTACAAATATAATGCTTGCTTTTTAATAGCTTTTATTGTTATTTTAATAATTTAGTCTTAAAATCGTATTACAATTGAGTGCCACTAACAAATACAGCAGTTACTCAGATAACGATTTGATTAACATTTTTTTAGAAAAGGATGATAATAACATTGTTGGCATTCTTTATGAGCGTTATGGCCACCTGGTTTTAGGTTTATGCATAAAATACCTTAAAAACAAGGATGAGGCGCAAGACGCAGTAATTCAAATATTTACGGGCCTTATGAAGGACCTTAAAAAGCATAAAATTGAGTTCTTTAAGAGCTGGTTATACGTTTACAGCAAAAATTTTTGTTTGATGGAATTACGTAAAAGACAGAGTGCGCTTAAGAAAGAGCTTGAATTAAAAGAAAATGTGCACTTGATTATGGATTTTTCCAATCCTGAGCATCTCAATGAAAAAGAGAAGCAAATTACCATAATGGAAAGAGCTCTCGAGTTATTAAATACCGAACAAAAAAAATGTATAGATCTTTTTTACCTTAAGAATAAATCTTACGTGGAGATAGTGGATATGACCGGTTATACGGCCAATGAAGTAAAGAGTCACATTCAAAATGGTAAAAGAAATTTAAAAATAAAAATGGAAACATTGATTAATGAAGAACCCGGAACACAATAATAATTTAGATCACCTTTTTAATAAAGCAAAAGCTGACCAACAGGATCTGGATGATTTTGAGAAGGAAGCGCTTGCCGGTTTTGAAATGCTTGGATCTGAAAAAGAAGCAAAAGACCTTAAAGCTTCTTTAGATACACGCATTCAAAAAGAACTATTTGAGAAAGAAGAAAAAAGAAATCCTAAAGTTTATTGGTTAGCCGCTGCAGGATTATTTTTAGTAATTGGGTTAAGCACTTTATTTATTACAAATAATACAGATTCGGTTTCAAAACAAAGTAATCTCGCCATTAGCAATATTGATGAAAA
Source organism: Bacteroidia bacterium (assembly GCA_039919745.1). GTDB lineage: Bacteria > Bacteroidota > Bacteroidia > B-17B0 > Aurantibacillaceae > Aurantibacillus. Next base: position 4,059 of record JBDSFC010000461.1, read on the forward strand.
TAAAAAAGAAATACTTCCTGAGAGTGCTGAGAAATTAAAAGAAGAACTTACACCGCCCAAAGAAGTGGTTACATCTGTTGTTGATCAGGAAGCTCCTAAAACAGAAATTGACGGTAAAGAAAAAGTAGCTAAAACCGGGGCTCTGAAAGAGCTTGAACAATCTGAAAATAAACAGGAAAATAAAGAACCTGCTAAAGGAATTACATCACGAATGATCCCTACTATGCCGATAACAAAAGGGCCAACTGATGTTGACAAAGAAGTAGCTGACAGAAGAAAAGCGGATGATAAATCTGGTGATGGAATTAATTATAAGAACGATCAGAATATAGAGTTAGATGATCTTTCTAAAAACAGTGGAGCTAAAACTAAAGAAGCAGATGTCTTTAAAGCTCAAACAGCAGTTAGACTTGAACAGACTGTGAATATTGCAGAGTCAGAATCTACAAGCTCTAAAGACCTTGCTGCAACAAAATCCGCAAAAGAGAAGTCAAAAAAAGACGAGAAAAGTGTAGATGAAACTGCTAAAACTAACTCGAATGAAAGTATAGCAGCTAATAACAGCAATGGTTACGCATTTGAAAAAAGAGAAGAGAACCGCGCCAATAAAAAAGGAAAAAAATCTGCTGAAACTCAAAACACTGCGGGTATTGCTAACCCTAGTTATGACAATACACCTGGCACTCCAAATTCCACTACAACAGGGGCCACCGGTGAGGCAAACAATGTACCTGCTGATGCAAAAAAATACGAGAGCGGTTTTACTAATTGTTATTATAGCGGTGGCGAAGTTGCTATAACAAAAGATCTTAAAGAAAAATTAA
>JBDSFC010000563.1:0-3022 GCA_039919745.1 Bacteroidia bacterium
CGTCCGATGGCACGTGATAACCGTAAGTTAGGTGAATTTAACTTAGATGGTTTACCGCCGGCACAACGTGGTGTACCTAAGATCGAAGTAACTTTTGATATTGATGCCAATGGTATTTTAAATGTAAGCGCAAAAGATAGCGGAACAGGTAAATCGCACAACATTCGTATTGAAGCTAAGAGTGGTTTAAGCCAGGAAGAGATCGATCGTATGAAACGCGAAGCAGAAGCAAATGCTGATTCAGATAAAAAAGCGAAAGAAGAAGTTGATAAATTGAACGAAGCAGATGCAATGATCTTTCAAACAGAAAAACAATTAAAAGAGTTTGGAGATAAAATTCCTGCAGACAAAAAAGCACCTATTGAAAATGCGTTAACAGAATTAAAAGCGGCGCATGCTTCAAAAGATATCGAAAAAATAAATGCAGCTCTTGCAAGTATGAATACCTTATGGGGCGCTGCAAGCGATGATATGTACAAGGCGCAACAAAATACTGGTGGAGATCAAAAAAATCAAAATCCGAATAACGATGGTGCGCAAAACGACGCTAATAAAAATGGCGGCGAAAATGTAACCGATGTTGATTTTGAAGAAGTGAAATAATTTTAAAATAAAGAGATATGATGTTATCGATCGCGCTTATACTATTTTGTTCTTTACTTATTGTTGCTGTTTTAGTACAGAATTCAAAAGGTGAGTTTCAAAGCAGAGCAGCAAAACAAATAGTAAGTATAAATAAGGCAAATGGTTTTATTGAAAAAACAACATGGACCTTAGCTTTACTAGTAATGGTTTTTGCGATCTTAATTATATAAGTTTAAAGTTTAATAAGAATGGGAGATCCCTTCGGTAAAAGCCGGAGGGATTTTTGTTTTATAAAAGCTGTCATTTCGAGCGAAGTCGAGAAACATACTTGCGTCTCGACTTCGCTCGAAATGACAATTAATTATATAAGACCCTTCTGGTACTTTCACAATTTATTTTTCTATATTTGATATGGTAATATGAAAAAGATCCACCCAAGCACTACATTAGCTGTTGTTCTTAACATCGGTTCTGTCATTTGCCTTCTTTTGGGTTATACTTTACCTGCTTCTATATTATCATTGGCGGCCTATTTTGCTTCTATTAAAGAGGTTTCAAAATACACCAGCTGGTATCAATTTATTACTGTTTTTTGTTCTGCACTTTTAATTGGTGTTTCGCTCGATCTTCCTTTCACTCATTTTCCTCTTCTTACCGTTTCTTTATTGCTTGCCGGCTTTGGTTCTATTTTACGGATCGTATTTTTTACCACGTTTTCTTACACCGGTTATTCATGGTTTGAGCCATTAATGTTTGTATTGGCTTTTGTATTTTATTTATTTGGTAATTTATTATTTCCTTACGGTTGGCAGGGTTGGGCATTTCCTTCTTTAATAATTTTATTTGCCGGTGTTTTAGGCTGGGGAATTTTAAAAGATAAAAAGCAATTAAAAATTCATTCAGGTGGATACCGCGTGCAAATTGGTAAACAAGCAAATGAATTTGAATTGCCCGATCAGGATGGAAATATTGTAAAGCTTTCTGATTTTAAAGACAAACGTCATTTACTTTTAATATTTGTGCGTGGCGATTGGTGTCCGGGTTGCCACATGATGTTACGCACTTACGAAAAGAACAACGATAAATTTCAATCAAAAGATGTTTTGGTAATGGCCATTGGCCCCGATCCTATTGGCGTTAACCGCGGCATGGTAGAAAAACTGGGATTGGATTTTAAAGTACTTGCCGATGAAGGCCAACGTACTGCTATGATCTATGGTGTACAGTTGAAAGAATATGATAATGATTTTGCGGAGAAGTATGAAGAAGGTATCCCGTTACCGGCATCTTTTTTAATTGATAAAACAGGCGTGGTACGTTACGTTTCCCGTCCCGATAAAGTAGGGGAGTTCTTAAATCCTTCTTTAATATTTCCCATTATCGATGGCTTAGATGCTGCGCATAAACAAGTAAAAGGGCAAAAAGAAGAAACGGGTCCTGTAAAAGAAAAAATTGTTTCTAAAGAAGATGCAAAAGACAATGAAAGTTTAATTGCTTCTTTGAAAAAAGAATTAAATAATTACGAAAGTATTATCGACCAGGCTAATGATGCTATGGTTGTGATTGATATTGTAGATGGTAAGATCCATCAATGTAATCCAAGTGCTGCTAAATTATTAGAATATTCAAAAGAAGAATTAAAAAAACTATCCTTATTCGATCTTCATCCAAAAGAATATTTAGAAAAAAGCTCAAGTATTGTTGCTGATGTTTGGGAAAAAGGCGGACTCATTTATAAAGACATCCCATTTATTAGTAAAACAGGAAAATTAATTCCTGTTGAGTGTTCTGCAAAAGTGGCACCTTTTGATGGAAGGCCTGCTATTGTTATTTACGCGCGCGATATTACCGAGCGCTTAAAAATGGAAAAGGAAATTAACGAGCAACGGGAAATGATCGATGAGCGTAACAAAGATATTTCGGATAGTATCGAATATTCAAAGCGCATTCAGCAATCTATTTTTATTGAGAAGGATAAATTAAAACAATACGCGCCTGATTCTTTTATTTTCTTTAAGCCTAGAGATGTAGTAAGTGGCGATTTTTATTGGTTTACAAATTACGATATTAAAGAAGACCTGCATTCAACCGAAGGTTATCATTATAAAGCGGGAACAAATATTTTAGTGATAGCGGCTGTAGATTGCACGGGACATGGCGTTCCAGGAGCCTTTATGAGTATTATTGGTAATACATTATTAAATCAAACGTTGAATAATCTAACGGTAGATTCTGCCGGACGCGCATTGGATTATGTGAATTCTGAATTAAAGAAAAGCTTAAACAAGAACAGTAACGAAACACCATTGCGTGATGGCATGGATGTGGCTTTATGTTGCATTGATATTAAAGGCATGCGTTTAGAATATGCCGGAGCTAATAATCCTTTATATGTTGTTAGAGGAAATGAATTAATTGAATTTAAAGCCGATAAGCA
>JBDSFC010000618.1:0-4299 GCA_039919745.1 Bacteroidia bacterium
AATGTGGTGATGATGATTGAAAAGAATATTCGCCAACACATTAGGAAGAATGCTTTAGCCAGCGTAGGAACAGATGGCTTAATGGGAAACAAACTAGTGAACATTAATTCAGGCGTCGGTATTTCGGAAAATATTTCCGAGGATGATGAATTGCAAACATTAAAACCTATTGAAATGGATGAGATGGTAAGAACATTAAATTCAACCAATGAAAATATGAAGGTGATTAGTTCTAATCTAAGGAATATAACCGACAAGATCAACAGTAAGAATTCATTGTGGAGTTTATTAATGGATACGGTTGTATCAGAGAACGTAAAATCCGCCATTGTGAATTTAAAATTAATGAGCAACAACGGAGTACTAATTACGGGCGACCTAAAATATTTTACTGAAGGAATAAAACAAGGCAAAGGAAGTTTAGGAGCACTTATCACAGACACAGTTCTTTCATCACACTTGACTCAAACAATTATAAAGTTTGAAAAACTAGGCGACACGGTTGCTGTCTTAAGTGGGGACATTTCAACGATCGTAAACCGATTGAAAGAACGAAAAGGTTCAATAGGAATTCTATTGAACGACACTACTTTAATTCACGATCTCAACAAGAGCATTAGAACGATTGAAAAAGGCGCTGGAAATTTCGATGAAAATATGGATGCAATAAAATTATCCTGGCCTTTTAAAAAATATTTTAGAAAACATAAACCAAAGCTGTAAAAAAGAGGAACTCCATATTTGAAAAGCTTGCTCACAATGCTACTGTTTTTAGCGGCTCTACATTGGCCTTTATGTTTGCTTTATCTGCAATTGTTATTTGGCTTTTAACCGGAGAATTTTTCAACTTTTCAGACACATGGCAATTAGTAATTAATACGGGAACAACAATTATTACTTTTCTAATGGTTTTTCTTATTCAACGCATGCAAAATAAAGATTCGCGCGCTATTCATTTAAAATTAAATGAACTTGTTGCTGCTCTTGAAGGGCCAAGCAATAGACTTATAGACATTGAAGAATTGGCTGAAGCTGAGCTTGAAGTACTATCTGTCTATTATAGAAAGCTTGCGGAAATGGCAAGAACAGAAAAGAAACTTTCAAGCTCACATTCTATCGAAGAGGCAGTTGAAAAACACAAATCAAAATATAATAGTTCAGCTAAAAAATGAAAATCAATAAAGAATGGCATTTAAAACACAAAATGCCTAAAAACGCAACTCTTAAAGAAAAAATAAAATGGCACATTTCTCATCAGAAAAATTGCAATTGTCGACCCATTCCCGATAAACTACTCATAAAAATAAAAGAGGATCAATCAAAAAAATAATGACAACACAAAGTCTTATTTATTTTATCACATTTGCTTTACTTGCAGAAATTTTAGGAACTGTTGGTGGTTTTGGATCTTCGCTTTTTTTGTGCCTATCGCAGGTTTTTTTCTTGATTTTCATTCTGTTTTAGGAATTACTGCACTTTTTCATTTAGCGAGTAATGTTTCAAAAATAACATTATTCAGAAAGGGTATTGATAAGAAGCTTATCCTGACTACCCTCGGTACTACTAGTTATCGCAGGTGCTTATCTAAGTCAATTTTTTAACAGCCGTTTATTAGAAATAATATTAGCTATATTTCTTATCAGCTTAAGCCTCGCATTATTTATTTTTAAAAAGCTTGTTATTAAACCAACACTTGGCAATTCGATTAGCGGTGGTGCATTATCAGGATTAACTGCAGGTTTGTTAGGAACCGGAGGAACTATTAGAGGTCTTGTTCTCGCGGCTTTTAACCTTAAGATGGAAGTATTTATTGCCATGCACAAACACGATCTGTATCTTATCCCTTTCCTTATTGTGGTTGGCTTTGTTGGAACTTATCTTGGAAAACTGATCTTAAGGCACTTTTCTGAAGAACAATTTAAATCGATAGTGCTTACTTTGATACTATTGGTTGGTCTAACTACTCTTATCAAACAAAGTATGGCATGATAAAGATCAGTTTTGGTGCTAAGGACAGTCATCATTAAAATTCTTCCTTCTCTGTATTTTTATACAAGAAATTAATTATGTGTTTTTCATCATCGGCAAGTTTTGGAATTAGTGCGGTCCTTTTAGTAGGTGGAATAGCTACGTACAAACAAACCAAAAACATTTCACAAGTGCCGTTTGCTATGATCCCTTTTATTTTTTCCATTCAACAATTTTGTGAAGGATTATTGTGGCTTTCACTTACCAAGCCTGAGTTTGCAGGATTTGAAAGAGGATCTACCTACATTTTTTTGATATTGGCACAAGGACTCTGGCCGTTATGGGTACCTTATTCCATTTATAAAATAGAAGAAAATCCTGACAGAAAGAAAGTGCTAAAGCTTTTTTTAATAAGTGGTCTTATTGTTTCCGTTTACTTGATGTATAGCCTTACAATTTACCCAGCGAAAGCCAGTATAAGTACTTTTCACATTCAATATGACCTTGCAAGGCCGCATTCGAATATATTCACCGGTGTATTTTATTTTATTGCCACCATCATTCCTCCTTTTATCTCATCAATTAAAAAAATGATGATTATAAGTCTTTTCGGTCTTGCGTCATTTTTGATAACGATCCTTTTTTATCCTGAACACATTATTTCCATTTGGTGTTTTTTTGCGGCCGGTATTAGTATTGGAGTAATTCTTGTGTTGCGTAAAAAAACCTTTTCGCTAAACAGTTACAAACCCATTTAAATGATGAATAAAAACATATTAATAACAAAATCTTCCGGTGAAAAGAGCCAGTTTTCAGAAAAAAAGCTCCGAAATTCATTGACACGATCAGGTGCAAATGAAGAACAAATTAATTTTATCATTAATGAGATCAGTTCGCAACTTTATGAAGGGATCTCAACAAAGCAGATCTATAAACTTGCTTTTTCATTATTGAGAGATAATTCGCGTCACTTAGCCGCGCGTTACAATTTAAAACAAGCAATAATGGAACTTGGACCTTCAGGATATCCATTTGAAAAATATATTGCCGAAATTTTAAATGCGCAGGGGTACAAAACTAAAGTCGGACAGATCGTTCAGGGCAAATGTGTTAGTCATGAAATTGATGTAATAGCCGAAAAAGAAAACAAAAGCTTTATGGTGGAATGTAAATACCACAACCTTCGTGGCGTGTTTTGCGATGTAAAAGTACCGCTTTACATTCAGGCGAGATTTAAAGATGTTGAATCACAATTACTTCAAATGAATCATTCAACCAAATCATACCAGGGCTGGGTTGTAACAAATACTAAATTTTCTGTAGATGCGCTTAAGTATGGAATATGCGCTGGTTTAAATCTTTTAAGTTGGGACTTTCCAATTAAAGGAGGGTTGCGTGAGCAAATTGATTCTCTTGGTTTGTATCCAATTACTTGTTTGACCTCATTGACAAAAGCCGAAAAACAAAAATTATTAGATAGAAAAATTGTTCTATGTAAAGAAATTAAAAGTGATGAACGATTGCTGGAAATTGTAGGTGTAAAACAATCGAGGATTTATACTGTAATAAAAGAAGCGCAACAACTTTGTAAAAATATAGAACCACAAACCCAAATTAAGCAAATCAATGAATAATCAAGACAGAATAAAAATTACTTTCTTAGGTGCAACCGAAACAGTAACTGGTTCAAAATATTTTATCGAAACCAATAAAAAAAAGATCTTAGTAGATTGCGGCCTCTTTCAGGGCCTGAAAGAATTAAGATTACGCAATTGGGATAAATTACCTATTAATGTTGCGAATATAGATTTTGTATTATTAACACATGGTCACCTGGATCATGTTGGGTATTTACCATTATTGGTAAAGCAAGGATTTAAAGGGCCTATTTATGCTACATCGCCAACAATTGAGATCGCAAAACTTATATTATTAGATAGTGCCAAAATTCAGGAAGAAGATGCTGAACATGCTAATCATTACAATTATTCCAGGCACAAACCGGCAAAACCATTATACAATACAAAAGATGCTGAAGCTGTGTTCCCTTTGTTTTGTTCTGTGCCAGTTGATCATTCTTTTGACATTGATCCAAATACCTCTTTTACCTTTCGCTATAATGGCCATATTATTGGCGCTTGTTTTATTGAACTTAAGTTGGACGGCAAACTTATTGTTTTTTCAGGTGATATTGGACGAGCAGAAGATCCTTTATTGCGACAACCTGAAAAACCAGAACTAGCAGACGTTATTATTATAGAATCTACTTATGGTAATAGAATTCACCCATTCAATTCAAAACAACTGCTTGCTACTGAAATTAACAAAGCT
>JBDSFC010000325.1:0-8278 GCA_039919745.1 Bacteroidia bacterium
ACCGTGCCCCCTCCATAAACGGAAGCGCTGATACACTGACCCACCATTTTGGTGGAAAGCAGCACACTTGCTAAAGCGGCGACTTTAATAAAATTGTAAATTTTTGTCATTTTTTTCCTTTGTTTAATAATTAATCAATACAGTTCACGAGGTTAAATTACAACCTCACACAAAAGTAACAAATCTTTAACTAAATTGTTTTAAAAAAGTTAATTAAATTAAGGAATAGTTAAAAAATTGACTAAATTTTTAGTAATATGTTAATTACTTCAGGAAATAAACCGGGTGTTTATCGTTGTATTTACGAATATATCTGAAAATTTGCTCTTTCTGTTTTCGACGACTAAGCTTTTTATATTCTACAAATAATTCTTTATCTCTTCCAAGAAGAAATTCTGCTTCATCCATTCTGAATTCAGTAATTATACCATCATAAAAATTAATTAAAAACTCTCTGATCTCCTGCCGTCTACCACCATTATTAACCCCGGCACCATACATCGGATCATAAAATCCTACGCCAACAATTTCCACTGTAGCCACCAAATAACAAACTGATCCAAAAACAGGCACGCGGTAAAAAACACCTTTATAATTAATGTACAATGTTTTATTTTGAAAATACCCCCAAACTGAATTAGAACTAATAGTAGTGGTCTTTTGAGAGTCCTGGAAAATAAAAGTCTCTTTTTCTAAAGTCTTTCCAATAAAATCCAACTGGTCTTTATTATTGGTAGAAATGATCTGCTCTTTTGAAATACCTTTATTAAATCTAAAATCGGCATAAGTAAGAAAAACGCCGTCTGTAATATTCAGGTCAAGTGGAACTTGCACACTATCTGTTTGCGACGGTAAAATGTAAGTTAATAATAGAGCAAATAACGTTAGCAAAATCGCCTTCATATTAACAAATGTCGGGTTTTTTACTTAATTTTAATCAAAATAACATTAAAATGAAATTTAAATTTTTATTAATCTTATTCTTCGCCTCATCTTTTTTAATTTCTCAAAATGCAGGTCTAAACAATGCTTTAAAATTCCGATTGATTTCTGAAAATAATTTTATTCAGCACACAATTTTAGTGGAAGGAAATATCCCCAAATTGGTTTCTTCACGGGGGGGTTACAATTATACATTCAATTATTCTGCCGGAAACATTGCCTCCATCTCTTGTAACCTAACCATCTTATCTAAACTAATTGAAAATAAAATAATTTCATACGCCGAATTCATTGAACCCGGAAAAAAAACCATGAATGACACCATGGTGATCAAGAATAAAATAAAACCGGTTAAGCTTGGTACACTTCCTTTAACTATGCCTTATGATGGAACAGGGATAGTTGTTGGAATTATTGATAGCGGTACCGATTTTTCGCATCCTGATTTTAAAGATGCTTTAGGAAATTCCCGAATAAAATTTTTGTGGGACCAGGTTCCGGTTTCAGGATCAAACATTCCTCAACCTTATAATTATGGCATTGAATGGACAGATGCCCAGATCAATGCTAATCAATGCACACATAATGATCTGCCTCATTTTGGCCACGGCACACATGTATGCGGGATTGCAACAGGCAATGGTTTAGCAAATGGCACGCATGAAGGTGTTGCATCAAAAGCAGATATTGTTGTAGTGGCTTTGGATTTTAATGCAAGCGGCCCAACAATTGCAGATGCGGTAAATTATATTTTTAGTAAAGCAACTTTACTTGGCAAACCTTGCGTAATAAATGCAAGTGTTGGTGGTTATTATGGAAGTCATGATGGTACAGATCTTGAAGCAAAATTAATTTATAATATGATCCATAATGTGCCGGGAAGAGTTATGGTTGCTGCTGCAGGAAATGCAGGAAACGTTAAGCATCATGTTAAAACACAACCACCATTAAACGATACAAGTTTTACCTGGATAAAAAACAGCAATGCCAGTTTACAATATTGGTGTTATGCAGATACCAATAACATAAAAAATGTACAAATAAGCGTTGGTGCTAACCGCACAAATAATTTTAATTTAGGCAGGATAGGTTTTAAGCCATACAACTATGGATTATCAAGTATCCAAACCGATACGTTAAAATTTAATGGCAACAGGATAGGAATTATAAAAACATCAGCAAGTATTAACACAGATGGTGTTTATGAATTATACTTAAATATTTTGGCAGATACTTTAAATTTAAAATGGCGCATTGAGAGCAAAGGTGTTGGCTTACATGATTCGTGGAATTTTGATTTTGTTTCTACAGGTTTGCCTTCTTCTATATCGTATCCCTATATTTTAAAATACAAAATGCCCGATTTTAATAGTACGATGGTTACCAGTTTTCAATGTTTAACAGATGTGGTAACTGTGGCCAATTACGTAAATGTTAATGCTTATTATGATGTTACAAATACACTTCAAAGTTGGGCGGCCTTAAACCCTGGCGAAAACGTAAACACTTTAGCAGCAAGCAGTAGCCATGGGCCTACTCGCGATAATAAACAAAAGCCGGATATTTCTGCTACAGGCGCAGGTGTTTTTAGTACGATGGCGTTAGGTATGCAAACCAATTTGATCACTAACGCTCCACAGGTTGTAGCGCAAGGAAGTGTTCACGTACAAGGCGGGGGCACATCAGCCGCATCACCGGTTGTTGCAGGTTTAGCAGCTTTATATTTACAAAAGTATCCGACAGCAACAAGTTTGCAGGTTAGGAATGTAATAACCAGTTGTGGCGCTTATTCAGATGCCTATACCGGAACAGCATTACCGAATTATTTATGGGGTTATGGCAAACTGGATGGCTTTGCAGCAATGACCTGCCTGGTAACAGATCTTAAAACACAAACAACGATAAATAATAATGGAAACTATTATCCAAATCCATTCTCAGATAAAGTGACATTCAATTTTGAAAAAGATCTTATTGGCAAAATCTATGTTTACACGATTGATGGTAAATTACTTTTTGAAGATAAGGTAAATGGCAATTCATATAATTTATCTTCTTCGCAATTAAGTGAAAAACAAAATGGTTTATTATTTGTAAGAGTAATTACACCAAATGAAAACATAGCGTTTAAATTGATAAAAGTAAATTAATAATGCGCCTGCCTACTAATTCGCTCAAAGATCTTATTGCTTTTTATCATTCAGAACTAAATTCAATTTATGAAAGTTCTGAAATTGACGCGATCCTTAATTTGGTATTAGAACACTATTTAGGTTTCTCAAAAACAGAAGTGATCAAAAGAAAAGATGAGAACCTCAACCAAAGTGATCTGTTGAAATTATATTTTTGTTGTAAAGACCTAAAAAAAAATATTCCCATACAATATATTTTAAAAGAAGCCTGGTTCTACAACTTAAAATTTTATGTTGACCAAAACGTTTTAATTCCCAGGCCTGAAACGGAAGAACTGGTTGATCTAACTTTAAAGGAAAATAAAATAGCAGCTTCCTTTTTAGACATTGGGACAGGCAGTGGCTGCATTCCTGTCGCGATCAAAAAAAACAATCCAAACAGTAAAGTTTATGCTTGTGATATTAGCACGGGCGCTTTAAACGTTGCTAAAAAAAATGCAGAACTAAATAAAACAGAAATAACTTTTATTGAGATAGATATTTTAAATGAAGAGGCTCTTAAAAACATTCCTGGTAGTTTTGATGTGATCATTAGTAATCCACCTTATATTAAAGAGGATGAAAAAAATGCTTTAACCAAACCAGTAATTGACAATGAACCACACCTGGCGCTATTTGTAAATGGAATAGACGATATTGTTTTTTACAAAAAAATAATTGATCTCTGCCAACAAAAATTAAATGCAAAAGGAAAATTGTATTTTGAATTGAATCCTTTAACAGCAGATGCTGTAAAATTATACGCACAAGAAAGTAAACAATTTAATGAAGTTGAATTAATAAAAGACCTGAGTGGGAAAATGCGTTTTTTAAACGCGGTGAAGAATTAATTCTCTTTCAATCCTCTACCCGTTTTAGAAATTTTATTATCGCGTTTTAATTCTGCAATAATTTTATCCAATACACCATTTACAAATACTTTAGAATTTGGCGTACTATATTCTTTACTAATATCAATGTATTCGTTCAGAGATGCTTTTACCGGTACGTTTGGAATGTGCATGATCTCGGCCAAAGCCATTTGCATTAACAACATATCCATATTGGCAATACGCTCCACTTCCCAGTTTTGTGTATGACGACCAATTAATTCTTCAAACTGCTGGCGATAGATAATTGTTTTTTTGAAAAGCAGGCTCATAAATTCCATATCGTCTTTTTCATCTTTTAAAAGCGGGCTTAATTTAAACTCACCGTTAAAATCTTCAAAATTTCTGATCACAGAATTAAAGGCTACAAATGTGTCATCTGCCCAATGAATATTTCTTTCTTCAAATAAAGAGATCAATACTTCATTCTCACTTAAATGTTCGGTGATCATTGAAATTACAAAATCGCGATCTTCAACAACATTGGCAGAATCAGAATCCATGTAAGCTTTGTAAGATTCGCCATTCCTGATCTCTACAAAAAGTTTACGAACAATGTCGAAATCGTTTTGCCACGAAATTTTACGTTTTTCTAATTGCGTTTTTAATTCTTTATTTTCTGAAATACCAATTAATAAAGAATTTTTTACAAACTTTAAATTAGGATCAAGATCTGCTGAATTTGGCAAACGTTTATTTTTATTTTCATCCATCATTACCAAAGCAACATGGTGAATATCTCCTACCAAACCTAAAATTGATAAATACAATTCGAAGATTTTATCAAGGCTCTTGAACATCTCTTTCTCAAAAGTTGCCATATCTGCTTTTTCATGTTGAAAAAACGAATACAACGCCTGCATCACTTTTATTCTTAAAAACCTTCGGTTCAGCATTATTTATTTTTTTAGTTCAAACACTAAAGTACCGCGTTAATGCGGGCAATAGCTTCTATGCGTTGTTCTCCCAATTTATTTGCTGCCTGGTAAGTTAAAATATTTTCCTTTTTGGCTAATTGAAATAAATTAAAAGTAGTATCATAAATTTTTTCTGCGTGAGAAAGTGCTCTCTCTCTATTGTATCCTTCTAACTCATAAAACACATTAATAATTCCACCGGCATTAACTACAAAATCAGGCGCATATAAAATTCCTTTTTTTGCAACCAAAGCACCGTGTACTTTTTCGTCTGCTAATTGATTATTAGCTGCGCCACAAATAATTTTACATTTTAATTTATTTAATGTATCATCATTTACAGTTGCGCCTAAAGCACATGGAGCATAAATATCAATATCCAGGTCAAACATTTTATCCGCAGCAACTACTTCTGCTTTATATCTATCAGCTACAGCTTTTAAACGCTCTTCGCTAATATCATTAATATAAACTTTAGCGCCTTCTTTGGTTAAATGATCAACCAACACTTCACCAACGTGACCAATACCTTGTACTAAAACTTTTTTTCCGCTTAAGCTATCATTTCCCCAGGTTTCTTTAGCGCTGGCTTTCATACTCACATACACGCCGTAAGCTGTAACAGGACTAGGATCGCCGCTACCACCCATGTTTTCAGGTAAACCGCTTACGTAGTCTGTTTCCATTTTAATAATTTCCATATCACGGCTGGTCATTGCCACATCTTCAGCAGTAATATATTTTCCACCTAAGCTATCTACAAATTTTCCAAAACGACGCAACAATGCTTCGTTCTTTATTTTTTTAGCATCGCCAATGATTACTGCTTTTCCACCACCAAGATTTAATCCGGCAACTGATGACTTGTAGGTCATACCACGCGATAAACGCAACACATCGTGTAAAGCTTCCATCTCGTTACTATAATTCCACATACGAGTACCACCAAGTGATGGCCCTAGTACCGTGTTGTGAATTGCTATTATGGCTTTTAGGCCGGTTGCGTTATCATTACAAAATAAAATTTGCTCATGATTATGAAGGCTCATTTGGCCAATAACAGGATCTTTAGAAAGATCTGAGTTTTTTAAAGTTGTGACTTCCATACTATTTTTGGTTGAAGTGGGGCAAAGTTATAGTATTTTTTGGTATTTCAAGCAAAACAAAGTGCTATTTATTTCATTCGGAATAATATTAAAATTAACTTTACACCGTGAAACATCTTAAGGTAATAAACACCTACTTTCTTAAATACAAATGGCACTTTTTAGGCGGATTATTATTTGTTTCGCTGTCAACCATTTTTAGTACTTACCAGGGAGTTATTGTAAGGAACGGTACCAATAAAATAATAGAAGTTTTTAAAGATCAACAAGCCGCTGAAGCCGGAGTTTTTATAAGTTTTGGTTTAACAATTATTGGATTAGCCTTAACAAGCGGTCTGTTCTTATTTTTAATGAGACAAACAATTATTGTGATGAGTCGCCACATTGAGTACGATCAAAAAAATGAGATCTACGAACATTATCAAAAATTAGACGCCAGTTTTTTTAAACAAAATACTACAGGCGATCTTATGAACCGTATTAGTGAAGATGTTGGTAAAGTAAGAATGTATAGCGGGCCGGCAATTATGTATTTAGCAAATACAATTGTAACAACTATTACCGTTTTAATATTTATGGTAAACGTAAATCCAACATTAACATTGATCGTTTTTTTACCGCTTCCTTTTTTATCGTACCTGATCTATCGCGTTTCGGATATGATCAATAAACAAAGTGGGAAAGTACAAAAAGAGCTCGGCCATTTAACTACACAAGCTCAGGAAACTTTTAGTGCCATTAGGGTAATAAAAGCTTATGCACGCGAAACTTTTTTTGTTGGAAAGATGCAGGAAAAAAATGAGGTCTATAAAAAAACAGCTTTAAAACTGGCTACCATTGAATCTTTTTTTGGCCCCGCAATGATACTAATGATCGGTCTAAGTGTTTTGTTAACTGTTTGGTATGGTGGCAAATTAACGATTGCCGGTAAAATCGAACCGGGTAACGTTACCGAATTTATTTTGTATGTTTTTAAATTAACCTGGCCATTTGCATCATTGGGCTGGGTAACATCTTTGGTTCAAAGGGCTGCCGCTTCACAAGAAAGAATCAATGAATTTTTACATACCAAACCTTCTATTATAAATTCAAACACTAATACTTATTTAATTAATGGGGAAATAGAATTTAAAAATGTAAATTTTATTTATCCTGAAAATAATATTCAGGCAATAAAAAACATGTCATTCAAACTAAAACAAGGCCAAACATTAGGAATAACAGGCAAAGTAGGAAGTGGCAAATCAAGCATCTTAAATTTAATAACACGTCAATACGATGTTACAAATGGTGAGATCCTGATCGATCAAAAAAATATAAAACAACACAATTTACATTTGCTTCGTAAAAATATGGGTGTTGTTCCGCAAGAAGTTTTTCTTTTTAGTGACACGATTGCCAATAATATTTTATTTGGAAGTTCGGATAAAAATACCGGGCAAGAAAAAATTAAAGATGCTGCAAAACAAGCGCAAGTGCATGATAACATTATGACCTTTCCCGCTAATTACGAAACAATTGTTGGTGAACGCGGTGTTACATTAAGCGGTGGGCAAAAACAACGCATCTCTATTGCACGGGCTTTAATAAACAAACCTCAACTATTGATCTTTGACGATTGTTTAAGCGCAGTTGATACTGAAACAGAAGAAAATATTTTAAATAATTTAAAAAAAGAACTCAAAAGCAAAACCGCCATTATTGTAAGCCACCGGATCTCAAGTTTAAAAAATGCAGATCTTATTTTGTATTTAAAAGACGGCGAAATAATTGAGATGGGAACGCACGAAGAGCTTATGGCGTTGAATAAAAGTTATTTTCAATTGTATCAAATGCAAAGCAATTAAATTGTATCTTTAATAAGTAAAATGAAAGTACTTTATACCATATTAATTTTATTGGCAGTTATTTTTGCCTGCCACAAAAAAGATAGTACACCACAAGGTGATGACGAAGTGTGGTTATTGTACAAGCGTTTTAATCCAACTTTAAAGGATGTAAAAAAAGGAACCACTATTACTTTTAAAAATAAGGATAACGCCAACCATACGGTAACCGAAATACACAGCATTTTTGCAAGTGGTAAAATAAAAAGTGGTGATCAGTATCAGTTTACATTTAGCGATACCGGAACTTACAGCATCTACTGTAATTTCCATCCTGATAATTTACAGGAGCAGATTTACATTACCGTTAAAAATTAAAGATGCATTTAATTTAAACCAAAAAAGCCTGATAATTATCAGGCTTTT
>JBDSFC010000072.1:0-3240 GCA_039919745.1 Bacteroidia bacterium
AGGCGTTGGAATATCTTGCAGGTTATTATACTTCAGTTGCAAAAGATAAAGCAAAGGCTGATGAGTATTGGAAACTTGTACAGGAATTAGATCCTACGAATATAAAGGCAAAAATTTATTTCAATCCTCCAAAACAAGGAACTAAAACTCCCGGTAAACAATAATACCAATTCATTAAAATTTAAAACCCATTGCAAAAGCGATGGGTTTTTTGTTTTATCACTTTCAAATTGTTCAGCAAAACCTGTTAAAATAAGCAAAACCAGTTAAATTAAACCCCTCATTTTGACTATTTTACTATCTTTGGCGTTCCTTGTTAGTCATGGATTTAAAGCAATCGATCGATAAAAAGAACATCCCACAACACGTAGCCATTATTATGGATGGAAACGGCCGTTGGGCTAAACAGCAAGGGGAAGACCGTATTTTCGGGCATCATGAAGGTGTAAACTCTGTTCGTGAGATCGTTGAAGCCTGCGGAGAAATAGGTGTTAAGTACTTAACTCTTTACGCATTTAGCACTGAGAATTGGAACAGGCCAAAAGATGAAGTGGATGCTTTAATGGAATTATTAGTGGCTACTATCAGCATGGAAACACCTAACCTCAATAAAAAAGGGGTAAAACTACAAGCTATTGGCGATATTAAAAGTCTGCCGGAGTCTTGCCAGCAAGAGTTACAGGAGTCCATTGATATTACTTCTAAGAACGATACAGTAACATTGATCTTAGCTTTAAGTTATTCAAGCAAATGGGAAATTACCAATTCGGTAAAAGAAATTGCTAAACAAATTGAAGAAGGAAAATTAAAATCTTCAGACATTACTTCTAAACACATCGAAAAAAATTTAAACACTAGCATATTTCCTGATCCTGAATTAATGATCCGCACAAGTGGAGAACACCGCATCAGTAATTTTTTATTATGGCAATTAGCTTACGCTGAATTTTATTTTACAGATACATTGTGGCCTGATTTTAGAAAAGACGATTTTTTTAAAGCCATTTTATCTTATCAAAACAGAGAACGTCGTTTCGGAAAAACCAGCGAACAAATCTCAAAAAATTAAAATGGGAAAACGGATAATAACACTTGTTTTTCTATTGGCATTTTGCCTGAATGGTTTTTCGCAAGACGATACCCTCTTTTTACAACCAATAAAAAATGCAAAAAAATATATTATTGGTGGTATTGCTATTGAAGGGGCCGACAATACAGATAAAAATGTATTAAGTCTTTTATCCGGATTAAGCGTTGGTGATGAAGTAACTATTCCCGGAGATAAGATCAGTGATGCAGTTAAAGCGCTTTGGAAACAAAATATTTTTGAAGATGTTCAGCTTCTCCAGGATAAAATTATTGGCGATAATATTTTTTTAATAATTAAAGTAGTTGAACGCCCGCGTTTATCAAAATTTGCATTTAAAGGCGACGTTAAAAAAAGTGATGCGGACGACATTCGTAATAAGATTCGTTTGCTAAAAGGCCGTGTAGTTACCGATTACATGTTGGGTACTATTAAAAACACAGTTCACGATTTTTATCTTGATAAAGGATTTTATTATAACAAAGTAGATATCACCCAGGTAAGAGATACTACACAAAAAATGCCCCACACTATTGTTACAATTAAAGTAACCAAGGGCAGAAAGGTGCGAATTAAGGATGTAAACATTATTGGTAACAAGGTTTTCATGAGTTGGCAATTACGTCGTAAATTAGAAGATACCAAGCAACGTCGCTGGTACAACCCATTCAATTCAGGAAAATATTTAGAGGACAATCTTAAAAAAGATCTTCCCGTAATTGCTGCTAAATATAATTCAAAAGGATATCGTGATGCACGGGTTGTAAAAGACACTGTTTATTTTGTGAGCCCAAATCGTGTGTCAATTGATATTACTATTGACGAAGGTCACAAGTATTATTTTGGAAACTTTAAATGGTTTGGTAATAGTAAATACCGCAGTGGCCAGTTAGATACTATTTTAAATATTCCGGCAGGTACGGTTTATGATCAAACTAAGCTGGAGCAAAAATTATTTATGAATCCTAGTGGCTTTGATATTCAAAGTCTTTACATGGATGACGGTTATTTGTTCTTCCAGCTTAATCCGCAAGAGAGCAATATTCATAACGATACCATCGATTTTGATATTTTAATGTTCGAAGGTAAGCAGGCAACTATCAATAAAATTACTATTAAAGGAAATGATAAAACCAACGATCATGTAATTTATCGTGAGCTCTTTACCAAGCCGGGGCAGTTGTTCAGACGTTCTGATATTATTCGTTCTGTACGTCAGTTATCACAGTTAGGTTATTTTGATCCCGAAAAAATAAATCCGGTTCCAACCCCAAATCCCGCTGATGGTACTGTTGATATTGAATACACAGTTGAAGAAAAACCAAGTGATCAGATCGAATTAAGTGGTGGTTGGGGTGGACGTAACTCTCTAAATGGACAAAGCGGACAAGGAGGAATTGGTATTATTGGTACCCTTGGTGTAACCTTTAATAATTTCTCTGCGAAAAACCTCTTTAAGAAAAGTTCATGGCGTCCATTACCAAGCGGCGATGGCCAACGTTTAAGTGTAAGGGCACAAACAAATGGTATTTATTACCAGTCATATAACTTTTCATTTACAGAACCTTATTTAGGAGGTAAAAAACCAAACGCACTAACGGTTTCGGCTTTTCACTCTTTATTTAGTAATGGTGCCAGCAAATATATTAATAGCGAGGTTGGTAAAATACCAAATCCTGGTCGCCAAAGTATGAGTATTATTGGTGGCTCTGTAGGTTTGGGCAAACGTTTAAAATGGCCGGATAACTTTTTTAATATGTTTACCAATATTAATTACAATTATTACGAATTAAAAAATTACGGGGCATTTATCTTTGCTAACGGTTATGCTAATGACCTTAACTTAAGTTTAAATATTTCGCGTAACTCGGTCGATCAAAATATTTATCCTAAAACCGGGTCTAACTTTGTATTTCATGGACAATTTACGCCGCCTTACTCTCTTGTAAACAATAAAGATTACACAAATCTTGCCGCGGCAGAGCGCTATAAATTTATAGAATATCAAAAATATAAGATCACAGGAGAATGGTTTACACAATTAACCAATAAAAAAGCAGCAGAAGGTAAAGAAGCACGCAATTTAGTGTTACGTACCAAAATAGGTTATGGCTTTTTAGCGCGCTATAACAAAACGGTTGGTTATTCTCCGT
>JBDSFC010000095.1:0-2809 GCA_039919745.1 Bacteroidia bacterium
AGCTTTGCTGGCAAAAAGATTATATCCATTTATTTCTTTTTGATCGAGCGCTTTTGAATTACCCTTTAAATATCTATCAAATTTAGAGTTCATAGAAACCAATGTTTTTTCAAATTCTGAAATGGATTTTAAGACGCCATAAAAAGTTATTGCAGTATCTTGCCGGCCATTAAAAGCTTTTTTAAATAATATTTTGTATTCATTACTTTGTCTTAGTTTATTTATCACTTCTGCCGGCAAAGCATTCATCTCATTTTTGGCATGTAAAACATCACTTACCTGGTCTTCCAATTGTAGCGACCTGCCGTCATAAAAAAAATTCTTTTGATACATGACATTCAATAATGAGGGTGTATTTCTTTTTATGAGACCAGTTTGACCATATTCCAAATTTTTATTGATCGTGTCAGAAAAAGCAAATTCAGGCTTATGACAGGAAGCACATGCCCTTCGGTTATTTCCGGATAACAGTGGATCAAAAAATAAATTTTTCCCTAACTCTGCCTGGGCTTCAATGTTGGCGGAGTCTGCAATAACAACCGAAAAATAACGCTGATTAAAAAATTTTTCACCAAATAAAGTCGGTTCACTAAAATTTACCGCATAATTTACCGGTGTGGCTGAAAGTTGTAATTCGTCTCGCAATTTGTGCATTTGAAGATATAGCGGCTTTATATATTTTATAATAAAATGCAAACGGTTAAATCGGTCATAATCTTTGTTTTGATCTAAATAAAAAATTGTCTCCCTGATCAGCTTTTTGATTTCTGGAAGTGAATTGCTTTGCGATCTTGCGCTTAGGATATTAGTTAATAACTCAGATATCCCTTCAAAAATATAAGTGCTTTCCTGGATGTTTTTTTTTGTTATAGCACAATCATATCCATTAATATTTAAACTAATTATTCTTATTAATTCAAGTTGAATCATATCAAAATATTGTTCTGTTCTTGGAACAACACTTTTATACTTTTTTCTCATTTGAATGATACTCTCTTTGAGAAGCTTAATTTCGTAGACAACTTTTTCTTGCGATAAGCCGGGATCCTGCGCGAAAAAAAACTGTTCTAAGATCTGAAACCCATGCGGTTCAAAAACCTTGTTGCCATTCTCAATATCATGTTTTTTTATTGGTGGGCCATTAATATAATATTTCGCAAAAAAAGGTGAAACGTATTCTATCACCATTTCAATGTACTTGTAATTTTTTCGAGAAAGGTTGTATGAAGATTGTTTTTTTAAGAAAGGGTCATTTGAGGTCACATTTTTTTCAAGACTATCAACGCTTTCAATTAATTGTGCAAAATGGTCATCAATTGTTGCATTTACCTTTTTTGGCTGTAGGTTTGTAAATGATAAACATAAAAGTACTGCCTCAAATGCAAAAAAATAGATTATTGAAAGGCATAAAATGCGCTTATTCTTACTGCTTAATGAACTTAATAGTTTCTGAATTGCCAATAGTTTCAATTTTAATAAAGTAAGTGCCTTTGCTAAATGATGCAGTATTAATGTAATGTTTATTTACTCCCTGATCCATTAATTCATTATAATCATAAACAATTTTTCCGGTAACATCGCTCGCGGTAATTTTTACTATTCCATTCGCGCTATTGCTAAATTGTATGGTAACATAATCCATAGATGGATTTGGATATACAGACAAAAAAATAGTTTGTTTATACATATCATTTAAAGAAGTGATTAATGCAGGCCGTGGGCATATTGGCGCAAGCGTATAAAAAATACTTGAACGCGGTTGAGAAGCTGAGGCAACAGACACTAAATTTCTTTGATAATTATTTACCTTAAATGATGCGGCATAATTATAAGATGTGCTTGGATTATCTATAGTTGTTAAATGATACCAATCAGCTTGTGTGCGGTTTTGATTAATGTCCATAATTACATAGCCGTGGGCTGTAAGATTAGCATATTTGATATGTCCGTTTGCAGCCAGAATTGCTGAGGCACCTAATGGAATACTCAATCCCGGAGATGTTACACTTGGTGTAACAAATTCTACGCCGGCAGAACCCCCACCAGTGCTACTATTATAACTTGCAGTTGGCAGATCATTTGCCCAGGAAGAATGGATATCCCCTGTTATTACAACCATATTAGAAATATTATTTGTAAGTACATGATTATAGATCCTGTTTCTTTCTGCAGGATAGCCATCCCATTGATCACCATTAAATCCATTACCAAAAACCTGTAAGGGTGCCATCATTATTTGCTGGCCAAGAACTTTCCATTGTGCTGTACTTGAATCCATTTTATTTTTCCACCAGTTAAATTGCGTTGTGCCTAACAATTGACGTGTAGAAGAAGTAACGGTTGCGCCGGATGTTCCTGCTTGCAGATCGCGACCTTCCACACGTGTGTCCAGCATGATAAGATCTACAAGATTACCATATTTAATAGTTCTGTAAATTTGATATGGATCAATAGTTCCGGTTGTTCTTATTGGCAACCATTCAAAAAAAGCTTTTTTGGCATTTTGTTTTCTTGCATTCCAGGGGCCTTCGGTTGCCTGATGATTCTGAGCACCATTCATCCATGCATCATTTGCAAATTCATGATCATCATAAACAATAATAAAAGGGAATTGTTGATGTAATCTCTGAAGATCAAGATCTAATCTATAGCAGGAATAACGCATACGATAATCGGCGATCGATAAAATTTCATTTGATGGCGTCCATTGTCTGTTAACAATACTGTTGGGCGAATAACCACCTGAATTGTATTCATAAATATAATCTCCTAAAGCAAGCACCGCATCAAAATCTGCACGATAGAGCAA
>JBDSFC010000128.1:0-3817 GCA_039919745.1 Bacteroidia bacterium
CTCGTAAAATCTAATTTTTTTATTACATATTCCCGATCCTGCAACTGCATATCTTCCGGGTAAGGCGGTTGTTTAAGCTCTTCTATCGCTTTTGTCCTTTCACATTGTCCCGACCAAATTAAAGAAGATAAGTGCGCTTTACGTTTATCGATATTAAATTTTTTTGGAAGAATATACCCTTGATAAAAACGCGTAAACACAGATTCGTAATGTTTTCCTCCATAATCCATCCAATCCAACTGGGTTTCAAGAATTTTTTTAACATCACTTTTTGTATATTCCATTTTATTAAGAAGTTCAACTGACTCTATTCCTAATATTTCCTGGTAATAAAATTTATTATATTTTGAAAATACGGGAAAGTTTTTAAGTGTTGAGTTGCCATAAGCTTTATAAATGTTTCTTAAATTTTCATCATCCGTTTTATTTGAATAATTCCAATCACCAGGCAACCCATACTCCGTTACATAATTATAGCCACTTAAAATAAATTTAATGTTTTTTTCAGCAGCAATTTTATAAAGTGTGGCGATGATCAAATAATCTGTTGGAACTTCAATATCTACGACAGATGCTTTAAAATAGGCTAATTGTAATTCTTTGAATTCCTCCCAGTCAACTACATGAGTATGGAGGTCAAATCCTAATTTATTAACGATTCGTTCGATGTTTTTTACAGCTTGTTCCGAATTCCATCCGTTATCGAAATGAACCACCAATGGATTTAAATTGTTTTGCTTTGCCAGATAAGCAATGTATGAACTGTCAACACCGCCGCTTAAACCAACGATGCAATTATATTTTTTATTTTTTCCGTATCTTTTTATTTTATTGATCGCAAATTTAAATTCGGATTTTTTTTCTTCTTTTGTTTTATTTATAAATTTCGCAGCAAAGTTGTCGTATTTTTTGCAGAAATTACAGACACCTTCTTTATCAAAAGTTATATACCTGGAAGTTGTATCCAGAACACACTTGGCACATTGCTGATATGCTTTTTCAGTTCTCATTCGAAACAATGATATGAGCATTTAAAACGTTCCAGAATTTTTCAGAATCTGTATCATTCCATGACCTGTTTTTGGTTCTTTCTTCAGCAAACTTTTTAATTATTTCTCCATTCCAATATGGTGATGTTTTAAAGCTCGTTGAATTAACCTGATCTAAAATAAATTCGTTTAACGAATTGTTGAACCAATTGGTTATTGGAGCACTTAAGCCAATTTTCAAACGGCGTGTCCGAATGCTTTCAGGCATAAGCCCTTTCATACTTTCTCTTAAAATCCGTTTTGTATAGCCGGCTCCAATTTTACTTTCGGTTGGTAAAGAAAATAGATAACTTACCAAGCGGTAATCCATAAACGGCATTCGTATTTCTATACCATGTTGCATACTTGCTCTATCAAAATCCCTTAGGTTATATGGTATATGCTCAATATGAAAATCATTTGCCAAAAATAATTCTGCCCGGCTAAGTTCTGGAAAAACCATCTTGCTTCCCGAAATAATTTCGGGGACATTCAAACTAGAATTATTGAACCATTCTCCGGCATTTAGTTTTTGTAAATTTGAAATATAATTTTTATTGCTTAACAAATTTTTTACAAATTTGCCGACATGTTTTACAAATTTATTTTTTGCAGCTTGTTTGTTTTCGAATAATTTAATTTTCTGAGCTTTGTTTTTAATTCTTTCATTGGCTTTAGACTTTTCCTCATCTAAAAATAAATTAATATAAACTTCTAAGGCGTCTTTTTCAGTTATTGCGTTATTTTTTAATATTGCTTCAACGTAAACTTCTGAAACACTAGCGCGGTATCCATACATTAATTCATCGGCGCCATGCCCATCCATTGAAACAATTATGCCATTGTTTCTCATTGCTTTATAAACATCCGAAACTGCAATAATAGGAGTGCCTGTTATCGAATCAAATTTAATTGTAGATGAAATTATTTCCTGAGGCAAATTTTTATAATCAGATTCAATGTAAACGGCATCACCTCCGGTAAAATTGACAACCTGCTCGGCGAACTTTCTTTCATCCTGCGTGGTTCCCGGAAAAGTTGCAACAAAAGCTTTTTGCCAGTTCTTAGGTGTGCGAAGTTTTACATCTTGCTCATTCATCAAATGATTGATCATACAATATACCGCTGAAGAATCTACACCGCCACTCAAAGCTGAAGCCAACGGCACATCGCTTCTTAATCGTAATTTACATGCATCTTTAAATAAAAACCTAAAATGCTCAAGCTGTTCGTTAAAATTGCCAGCCTCTTTTTTTGTATGATCAAATGTATTCCACCAACGGTATTGAACAATAGGCTTATCTTTTACTATCAGCATACAACAACCTGCTGGTAGTTGCTGAATTTCGTTAAATATTGTATAGCCGGTTGCTTCTAATCTTCTTGGTTCAATAATAGTACGCTGTAATAACCGGGGATCAATTTTTCTTCTATAATCATCAAGATGTTTAAAAGCTAAAGTCTCTGAGGCAAATGCAACTATTTTTGAAGGTATATGAATATAATGTAAAGGTTTTACTCCAAATCTGTCTCTAGCTAAAAATAAGGACCTATCCTGTTTATCCCATATGGCAAAAGCCCACATACCATTAAATTTATGTAAACAGTCTTTACCCCACGCATGATAAGCGCTTAACAAAACTTCTGTATCAGTATCCGTTTTAAAAGAATAACCCTTTTCCTTTAATTCATTCCGTAGCTCAATAAAATTATAGATCTCACCATTAAATGTTATCCAATAGCGTTCATCGGCAAAATTCATAGGTTGTTTCCCTGAAACACTTAGATCTAAAATAGATAAGCGCCTGTGACCCAAACCAAGATTTGCCTGACTATCTATATAATATCCAGTACCATCAGGACCCCTGTGATGCATAGAATCGGTAAACTTTTTAAGCTTATTCTCTTCTAAAACAGAATCATTTAAATGCCAAATACCTGCAATGCCGCACATTAATTTTCTATATCTAAAGCAAATTTTGGTTTATAATATTCTTCTAAAAAAATATTGTTCATAGGATTACCGCCAGCACGTTTTGTTAGCTCACCACTATGCAACCATGATGAAGACGGTAATTTTTTTAATACAAGTGTATCGCCATTAAAATTTTTAAGAGCATTCTCAATCGTTCTATGCCTTTCATCTACCGCAACAGAATATTTACTTATCACAGGATAACTAACATATATTCTTCTTAAAAGAAACAGGGAAGCTCCAAGTGAACAAATAATGCTAACAACTAAAACAATTTTTTGGAACTTAATATTTGCACCTATTACTACAAAAATGATTATTATGCAAAAAGTAGTTATAATGCTAAGCATTTCTAAAGTACGTTCTCTTTGGCTTCCTTTGGCAATAAACATACTTAAACTTTGCATATACGTGCAAAACAAACAAAACACAATAGTCCAGATAATAAACCTGAGGATCTTTTTGTTTGTGGGCATTACAGCAATTAAATGGTCTTTTAAAAGATAACCGATAAAGAATGCAGGAAACATGAACAATAAATGAAAGGGTAATTTTAAAATAATATATTTATAAATAAACCAAAAACTCATTTTAAACGGACCAATAAGATAATCCTTAATAGTTAACACGTGTGTTAGCTCTTCATTTCGCCTGATATAATTTCCTGGAGCAATAACATAAATTATAAGTGCCGTTAAAACTACCAGCCCAAGGCAAAAAACTGTTTTGTTGAATTTTTTTTGATAAACCCAGAAATAAAGGAAAATAGCAGCTAAAATAGAAAGCAATATCACAGCATAATTAAATCTGCTTG
>JBDSFC010000182.1:0-8636 GCA_039919745.1 Bacteroidia bacterium
CCTTCGTTTAACATACGATGCACCATGTTGTAACCTAATTTTGGCAAACTAACGCCAATAAAAAAAACAGGTGCTGCAGAAGGAGAAATAATTGGTAAATTATATTTTTCGATCATTAACCTTGCAAACTGAATATTGTCTTGCAGAGTTTCCTGTAGATCATAAATCTCATTGCTCAGGTGTATTTTAGCTGAAGCAATAGCAGCGCCAAGTGCGGCAGGTTGCATTGGGCCGGAAGTGATCAATGGTCCACCACAGGTTCTTACTTTACGTGCTAACTCTTTGTCCGGGAAAACTAACACGGCGCCTCCCGTTGCAAAAGCTTTTGCTAAAGAAACTGCTAACACTGCTCTTTGATGTAAAGGTGCCTGCGACATTACATAACCACTTCCGTTTGTCCCAAAACAGCTCATTCCGTGGGCGTCATCCACATATAGGTGTAACATTTTATATTTATCCATTAAAGCATAAACATCTTTTACCGGGCAGGCATCTCCATACATAGAATAAATGCCATCGGCCATGTACCAAATACGATCGTATTTATTTTTTAGTTCTTTTATTTTTTCTTCCAAAAGATCCATGCGATTATGGCGCAATAATTCAACATGAATACCTTTTGGTTTTAATAAATTACAAGCAGTTTGAATAGAATTATGGGCCTGGTGATCAATTATCACAGCATCATTTTCTGAAACCAAAACTGGTATAGCGGCAATGTGACCTAACGTAGTGGTGGGCGAAACAACGACAGAGGCATTAAAGATCTGTTCAAAATAATTTTCAAGGTCTTTATATAATTTTACCGATACATAAGCTCTTGATTCTGAAAATTGCGTACCATATTTTTCCAGAGCTTCAATGGCACCATCTTTTAAACGCCTGTCAAATTCAAGTCCTAAATAGCTACAAGAACCAAAATTAACAACTTCTTTTCCTTTTAAAGTAATAGTATTTCCTTCCAAAAATTCATCCTCATTATTTAAATGAAGTATTCCTTTATTAACTCCGTCGGTAATTATTTGATCAATTGTGTCAATAAATGAATTTTGTTTTGCCACGGGATATAATGTTAAAAATTAGTAAATGAAGCGTAATGCGTTATAAGGATAATTATCCTCAAAACCTGAACAAAAATGATGATTTAAAAGTTGGACGACAACGTATAAAAAGCGTATTTTTGAGATTATCGCATACGTTTAAAGACGTATTTTTAATTGAAATATCTATACTAATTTTGACCCACGCGAAACCATGAAAACGCTAAATACCCCGTACGCTAACTTTGAGCTTATTGACGATGTTTTGATGATAGAATTTAAACCTGACCTTGAGATAACTTTAGAGGTTGCCCAAAGAATAGTTGCTGACAGAAAAATTATTTCTGATGGTAAAGCCTACCCGGGTTTGGGGGACGTTCGTTTTGTTAAAAGCGCTACAAAAGAAGCCCGCGCCTATTTTGAACTGGAAGAATCGCAAAATGGAGTTTTAGCCGGCGCCATGCTTGTAGATTCGGTTTTTAGTACGTTTTTGGTTAACTTTTTTTTAAAAGTGACAAAACAAAAAATGCCTTCTAAAATGTTTACTGACAAACAAAAGGCGCTTAAATGGTTGGCGCAATTTAAATCAAAATAATTATTTATTCAATAAAGTTTGGATCCTAGATTTATAAAATTAAGCAACTTACTTATTGAATACTCTTTAGGTAACTATGATGCCAAAATTAAATTATCAACACAAAAAGATGAAGTAGACGCTTTTATCTCAAATGTAAATATGCTTGGCGAAGAGTTAAAATCTACCGCTATTTCAAGAAATCACTTTAATAATATTTTTGACTCTGTTTCTGAAAAAGTTTTTGTACTCAGCAAAAAAGGTACGATTAACCTGGTTAACAAAAGCGAATCAGATATATTAAATCTACCCAACGATGAAGTATTTAAAAAAGCGATTGATAATTTTTTTACCTGCCTTAACAAGCGATCTTTATTTAATAAATTAAAAAAACAATTACATTCAGAAAGCAAAACAAGTAATAGCACACCGGTTTTAGGATTGACAAAAATGGGTACAAACAGAATAGTGTCCTGTAGTATGACATTTTTAACCAATTCTAAAAATCAAAAAACCGGTTACATTTTAACTGTAAGGGATGTTACACAAATTAAAAATTACGAAGAACAACTTATTGCCTCTGAAGAGAAATACAGGAGCTTATTTCAAAAATCCGGCGATGCCATTTTTATTTCTGACGAAAACGACCTATTGACCGATCTGAATAGCGCGGGAATTGAGCTCTTAAAAATCGACCCAAACAAAATAAAGAAGTATAAGATCTCTGAGTTCATTTATAATTTATCGGATAAGAAAGTTTTTTTTGAAAAAATAAAAGCTAAAAACAATATTGTTGATTTTAAAACCAAACTTATTGATGACAATGGACGTATAATAGATTGTTTGATCTCGTCTAACAAAATTATTGATAACCGGAAACATTTTAAAGGTTACCAGGGGATCATTAAAAACATTACCAAACAGGAAGAAGTAGATAATTTGATTGTGCGTACAATAAACGATACACAGGAAAAAGAAAGGATCCGTTTTTCGAAGGATATACATGATAGCCTTGGGCAACAACTATCTGCCGTTAAATTTTATATTGGCGCCTTGCGTAATAATTACAATTTACCCGACGAGAAGAAAAATGAGATCGTTGAGAAATCGAACGATGCCATTTTAGATGTGCTTTCTGATCTTAGAAATATTTGTTTTAATTTAATGCCGCAAACTCTTCAGAATGTTGGTTTAAAAGCTGCTATTAATGAATTGTGCCGTAAGATCGTGATCTCAGACGAGCTGTCATTTAAGATAACTATTGACGACGAATTGTTTTCGATAAGCAAAAATCTTGAATTTACCATTTTTAGGGTGATCCAGGAATTCATTAATAATTCGATCACACATGGTAAGCCAAATAAAATAAACATTAAAATAACTGCCGAAAAGAAAAAATTATTGATACTTTTAAAAGATAACGGCGTCGGTTTTGACATAACTGATCCTAACAGAAAAGAAGGAATGGGTTTATTAAACGTAAAATCGCGGGTAAGATCCTATAACGGATCAATAACAATTGAAAGTGCGTTAAAAAAAGGCACTTCATACATAATAAGTATTCCTTTATAGTTACATTTGAACAGGAAATGAAAAGTCTTAGCATATTAATAATTGATGATCACCGCTTAGTAAGAGATGGTATAAAAACTATGCTCGAAACACAAAGCTATGAATACGATTTTAACGTGTCTGAAGCGGAGAGTGGCGAAGAAGCTGTTGATATAATTAAGAACAAAGAGTTTGATATTATATTAGTGGATTATCAATTACCAATAATGAATGGTGCTGAAACCGTTAAGCAAATTTTACTTCATAAACCTAAAGCAAAAATATTGGCCATTTCCAATTACGATGAATACGCTTATATCACCAATATGATAAAAGTTGGTGTTAAAGGATATGTATTGAAGAATATTTCGCCAAATGAATTAATAAAAGCCATAGAAACTATTTTGCTGGGGAAAAAATATTACGCCAGTGATGTGTCGGGAAAAATTATTGATATTGAAGAAAGAAAAGAAAACGATAAAAATAATCCGCATTTAAAAAAAGTGCAGGTAACAAAAAGACAAGTAGAGATCTTACGCCTTGTAGCTACGGGCATGACCAATGAAGCCATTTCCAAAAAATTAAATCTTTCTAAACGCACAGTAGATACCCACCGACAAAATTTATTATTGAAATTGGAGGTGCATAATACAGCAGCCCTTATCAAAAAAGCCACTGAGCTCTCATTATTGTAATTGTCGAAATTTTAAGATTATTTGCAAAAGCCCGTAAATACGTTTTTTAACGTATTGTTATATATTTTGTTTTTCAATAGTATTGTTGTTCCCAAATGTATGAGCCATGAAACTACTACCTGTTTTTTTAAAGAACAACATTTCAAACGAGTTTTACATTACTAATTTTGATTGTAAAAGAATTATTCCCGAACAATTGATTTGCAGAGATGCCAGGGCATTAGAGCTCGAAAATTGTACCATTTATATTAACGATCTGCCTTTTAGATTTGTAAAAGATAATCGTTCAAATTATTCTATATTTTATTTAGACAGGTTTCAAAGTAATTTTGTGTTTAAATCATTAGAGGCGCTCTCTAACGTTAAGTTCAGGCTCAGATTAAATTGTCCTAAAGAGGCGGAAGAAAAATTTAAGGATATGCTTTTTCATTTACATTTCAGGCTTGAAAAAGATCTTACCACCAAATTATTTCAAGACAAAGATCTGAATTCAACCTCGGTAAGCACAAAAAATTCTTAGGCTTTGCTTAAACAAAAAAACCACCGAAAAAATTTCCGATGGTTTTACTTTACTCAAACAATATCTCAATACTTATTTTCTGCCGGGGCACTTTTTACAACGGTCGCCTTTTTTAAAATTTTTGCAGCAATCCTTTTTCTTTTTGTAACATTCAGCAAATACACTTAAAGGGCAATTATTCTGAAAATATATAGTCTTTTTAGGTTTTTCCAACTCCAGGTTCATACAGTAAAGCTAATTCATCCTTTTAATTTTTTAAATACCATAAAAAGGGTAATTTTCATCTCTTATGCGTAATTTTGCATATTATAAATGAATATTGTACCCCTAAATACCTGGTTATCATCTGACTCAGAACCCTTACTAATAGCGGGCCCATGCGGTGCCGAGTCGCTGGAACAACTTAGAAATACGGCGAAAGGGCTAAAAGAGCTTAATAAAGTGGCTTTATTCCGTGCCGGCGTTTGGAAACCCCGTACGCGCCCCAATGCTTTTGAAGGAAAAGGCGAAGAAGCACTAAAATGGCTATCTAAAATAAAAAAAGAATTTGGTTTTAAAATTACTGTTGAAGTGGCCAATGCGCAGCATACGGAACTCGCCTTAAAATATGGTGTTGATGTTTTGTGGATCGGCGCCCGTACAACCGTTAATCCATTTAGTGTACAGGAAATTGCCGATGTTTTAAAAGGGGTTGATGTGCCTGTAATGGTAAAAAATCCGATCCATGCCGACCTGCAATTATGGATAGGCGCTATTGAGCGTGTAAACAATAGTGGCATTACAAAACTGGCAGCCATCCACCGTGGCTTTTACGTATATGGTAAAACAAAATACCGTAACAAACCCATGTGGCAATTGCCAATTGAATTAAGAACTTTATTTCCTGAACTACCAATTATTTGTGATCCAAGTCACATTAGTGGCAATAGAGAATTAATTCCGTCAGTTGCACAGAAAGCATTAGATCTTGGCATGAACGGTTTAATGATAGAATCACATTACGACCCTATTATTGCATTAAGTGATGCCGAACAACAATTAATACCAAAACAACTAGGCGAATTAATTTCGAAATTAGTTTTACGTAAACAAAGTAGTACTGATGGTGCGGTAATTGATAAACTCGCCGAACTTAGAAACATTATTGATGAAGTTGATGAAGAATTATTGAACGTTCTAAAAAAACGCACGCAAATAATTGAAGAAATTGGCGCGTATAAAAAAGATCATCACATTACTATTTTTCAATTGGCACGCTGGCAGGAAATTTTGCGCACCCGCGCACAGTTGGCAGAAAAATTAGGCATTTCAAGAAATCACGTTGAAAAAATTTGCCAGTTATTACATGAAGAAAGTATCCGCATTCAAAACGGCGTGATGAATAAATAATTAGTGCGTTAACCGCGCTTTTTCATCTTCGTTACTTTTTGTTTTACGCTGTTGGATTTTTACTTTACCAAAACTGTAACTTAAACCTATTGTAAATCTTCTACTATCAAAAGTTGAACGCAGGTTTGTGTTTTGATTTTGAAAAGAAACACTCGATCGGTTGATCTGTGTATAAAAAATATCATTTACGCCAAAGGAAATATTTAATTTTTCTTTTAAAATAGATTTTTTTACGCCAACATTTAAAGCCCAACGTTCCTTGTTATCATAAACTCCCGAAAGATTTCTCGAACCATAAAATCCGCCAATTTCCACAGTCCATTTTTTAGGAAAAATAAACCGGTTATTAATGTATAAATAAAAAGGTAAAGAAGAACCTGCATAAACTGAGCCATCAATTACACCGGAAAAAGAATAAATATTTAATGCGCCGTTAAACGTAACTGACCACCATTTTTTGATCTCTTTTTGAATAAAAATAGAATAAGTACCTATATTAAATTTACTATCATTTAAATTAGAGATCTTATGAAGTGTTTCTTTTGTTGAATCGTTTTGAACAGGATAATAAAAAATATTATTATTTACTGCGTAATAAGTAAGCGATTGATAGATACTGCCTTTATAACCATAAGTAAATTCGATGGTATTGCTAAACTCCGGCATTAAGTAAGGATTACCAACACTGGTAACCAATAGATTTAAAAAAACTTTATACGGATTAAATAAATTGTATTGCGGGCGGTTTATTCTTCGGTTATAGGATAATTGAAAACTATTTGTTTCTGACGGATTATAATCAAAACTTATAACAGGAAAGATCTGGAAATAATTTCTTGTAAATTGCACCTTGCTTGTTCTGCTCTCCGCACTAACTGTTGTATTTTCACCACGCAAACCAAATTGCACGCCAATTTTTTTAAATTGTTTTTGAAGATTGAGATAACCGGCATCTACTCTTTCATTATAGGCGAATACATTCGAAAAATTAGTGTCCAGGTTATAAATACCTGTATTCGGATCTTTATTCTCAAAAACAAAATCACTGAGCATTTGCTGATAATTTTCTTTTACCCCGGCTTCTATTCCAAAAGTATTGGAGAATTTCTTCTCAAGATCAAGCTTTGCAGAATACAAAGAAAAATTAAGGCTGTTATGTGTTTTAAAGATCTTTTGATCGAGGGTTTCATTCAGATCATGATCACGGAAATGATTTTCTAAAATACCCTGGTAAAGATCAAAGCTTTTACTGTAATCTGCCGAGAATTTAATTTTTGAACCGAGGGTATCCAACAAATGTTCTGCGTTAAAATTATAATTCGTGTAGGTCCAATCATTAGGACGGATTGAAGTAAATTCCAAGATCTCATATCCTGCACTATTATCGCTTAAATAATTATTTCCTCGCCTGTAAGGTGTAGCACTTCCGAATGAACCGTCAATTCTGAAACCTATAGTGTTCTTTTTATTTAAATAAATATCTGTTCCAATATTATAAGATGCGTTTTGATTAATACTTCTTTCAACTGTTCGTTGATCGAATAAAGTGGTATTAGAATTATAAGTGATCGTTTTTTTATAAATGCTGGTATATTGCATTTGGTCATCACCAAAATTTATAGCGCTAAAAAAAGTAGCAGACCTGCCTCTATAATTAAGAGAAAATCCGGCATCCTTATTGGCGTAAAATCCTTGCTGATAAGATACATTTGCGCTGCCACTAAAACCAGTGATCTTCACTTTTTTGGTTTTAATGTTTATCATACCACCGTTGCCTGCAGCATCGTTTTTTACTGAAGGAGTTTTCAGGATCTCTATCTTTTCAACCAGCGAGGCATTCATACTTTTAAGAAGGTTAATCAATTGTTGGCCAGAGATCTGTTGAATTCTGTCATCGATCATTATCTTAACACCTTCTCGGCCAACAATAGAAATAGTTTCACCATCTACAGTTACACCCGGCATTTTTGTTAGCAGATCGTAAACACTATTACCGACTGCTAAAGGACTACCTTCCACATTAACAGTAACATTTCCATTTTTAAATTCGATTAGTTTTTTTTGTACCGTAACAGAAACTTCGTTCAGGTTAACTTCTTTTGTTCCCAAAGTAATATCCGGTACAGAATAAGTGGCAGCGCTATCTAAGGTAAATGCTGTACTATATGTTTCTTTATAACCAACCGAAAAAGCTTTGATCATATAATTTCCGGGCACTACGCTTTCAAAACCATACTCACCTTTATCGTTGGTAATATTTCCTTTAACAGGTAGACTATCCTTTGCTTTTAATAAAGCGATAGTTGCAAACGGCACTGGTGCGTTTAAGGAATCAATAATCTTTCCGTTGATTGTTTGTGCAAAAGAAGCTGAAGCAAATATGCTGCACAAAAAAAACAGTATAAACGTTCTTTTAAAACGTATGCACAACATAAGCTCGGGATTGGGCTTTATAAAAATTAAATAAATTATTAAAACACTTGTAAATTACCTTATTTACACTTCTTGCCTCCATGTATAACAAATTTTGGCTAAAAGGTTACAGGCTTGTTTAAAATTATTTTAATCCGGCAGATCCTTTAAAGCCTTTCTTGCGTTTTCATACTCAGAGTCAAGGCGTAAAGTTTTTTCCCAACACTGTTTTGCTTTGTCGTATCTTTTTAAATGATAATAAGCGCCTCCTAAACCATACCAGGCATGAGGATCATTTGGAACAACCAACGTACAATAATTATATGCAATAGCTGACTCTTTATATTTTTCTGTATTAAATGCTTCAGAACCTCTCTCCTTTAAAATACTTGAATACACCCTGTAATAATTTTCGAGGTAAGGATTATTTGGATAAAGCCTTTCTGCCAACTTCC
>JBDSFC010000208.1:0-3744 GCA_039919745.1 Bacteroidia bacterium
TTTGCCGGTTCATTTTCTGGCCCAAGAAGCCCAACCACTTATTCTTATACAAACCCTTTTGGTTATACAATTATTGAACCGGGTGGAACGGATAAAACATTTACACACTGCTATGATGATAATCTTAATGGTGGATCAAATTGCTTTTCACTTACCCATGCAACGTATCAAATGAAAACGTATTGGGATTCGTATGTGTCAACAGACGTAATTTGGTAATATACCTTTCGTTATAATAACAAAAAAGCCTCCTGTAAATTCAGGAGGCTTTTTATTTTTTGAATACTTTCTATAAAAAATATAACAATGCTATTTGATTTAACCATTAATAAATAACTATCTACACGTTAAATTCATTTAGAAAGTATAATAATTAATTTATAAAACCTAAGTACTCAAAAATTGCACCACTTGTAAAAAAAAGTAAGTGATGTAGATTGAAGCGGAAAGTTTTGCGGTTTAATAAATTAATATTGCGCTCATATCCCAAACATTTAAAATTAAAATCGTGAAAAAACAACTTATTTTAGGAAGCTTTCTGACATTGGCATTCATTAGCAACGCGCAAAACTTAAATACATCCGGAACATCAAATGCAGTTTAACTTCAATGCCAATTGAAAAGAACTCTTCTTCAATTACTATTACTTCGGAAAAATTAGCAGCAGGTATTTATATTTACTCCGTTATTGCTGATGGTAAAATAATGGATTCTAAAATAATGGTTGTAACTCAAAAATAAATTTCTTTAACAAAAAAAGCCTTCATGATATTTTCATGAAGGCTTTTCTTTTATAACAAAACTTAATTCTCCGGCTTTAACAACAATTCTTTAGCCGTTTTAATGGCAACAGCATTGTATTTTTTTTCTACATAAGAAAGTACTTTTTCTAAAACTTCTTTACTGTTAGGGTCAAGCAGGTTGATCTCTTTTGCAAATACTTCATTAATAGCAAGGTCTTTTATAGCTTTTACCTGGCGCGGCACTTCGCCAAAGGCTAATTCAATACGACGCTCTTTATGTAACCATTTAAATTGTTCGGTTTTACTTTTAATGATCTGCTCGCATTTATCAATTTCATTCCTGCGTAATTGTAAATTGGCCTCAGCCTGTACTTTTAACGAATCAATATCAATATAACGCACTAATTTATTTTTCGCTACTTCTTCTTCTGTATTTGCCGGTAAAGCCAGATCTATAATTACTTTTTTAGAAGTTTCGTTATTATTTAATTTATCAAAAATAGCTTTAGTTATTAACGGTTCGCCGCTTGACGTGCAAACGATCAATACATCAAATCCATCTTTATGATCTGCAAGTTTACTTAATTCAAAAGCTTTACCTTTTACAATTTCAGCCAGTTTTTTTCCGTTCTCTAACGAACGGTTAAACACAGTAAAATTGGCAAACTTATGTTTTTGTAAATAACTTGCTAATACAGTATTAGTCTCACCACTTCCAACAAAAACAATTCGTGCATCGTTCTTAATTCCTAAATTACGTAATTGTCTGTAAGCTAATGATGCTACAGAAACCGGGTTCTTGGCAATATCGGTGTTGGTATAAATATCTTTCGCGGTTTCAATAGTTTGTTTTGTTAGTAAACGAATAAAATCTCCCGTCAAGCCTAACATATTACAAAAATCATATGCTTTTCTAACTTGTGTAATTATTTCTCTTTCACCAACAACTAATGAATCTAATGAAGAGGCCACTTTTAAAATATGTTCTACTGCATCATCTCCAATATATACTTCCGCATTTTCTGATAAAGTATTTGCTTCCACATTATTTAAACGGCTGTTAAGGAACAAGATCAATTCTTTAATAAAAACCGGTGTTAACTCATGTTGACTCGAAATAAAAAGTTCAACACGATTACAAGTGCTTAAAAATAAAAACTCATCAAAACCAAAATTTAATTTTACTGCGCCTAAAACGGTGGTTTGCTCGTCTTGGTTTAAATGTAATTTGCCTATCAGGTCGAAAGGCAAATTTTTGTGGGTAAAAGCTATTATTTTAAAAGACTCCAATTATACCGCAAAGATGGTATATAATTGACTTTTATTTGTCATAAAAGTGTCATTTATCAACGCAAATCATAAAATTACAAATGAAAAAAGGGAAAATGCATTTGCATATTCCCATTTAATTTTTTAGAATATTATAATTAATCGTCCGTAGGATCGGGCGCAATTGTAGGTTTAGCTTTTTTAGCTTTTATTTTTGATGGCCATAAAACGTTGATCAATTCGTTATGAACCGAGATCATACTTTTACTAATACCATTAATAATAGTTACGTTTTCATTAGAAGCATTTTTCCATGTCCTTTTTACTTCTTCATGGCTGCCATCACTTAATAAAATATAGAATTTGGTTAATTTACCTTTCATAACTTCGGCTTTTCCATTATGGCAGGTAGCTTTTGCGCCCTGGCGAACAGAAATGATCACATCGTCATAAACACCATCTTTTACATCCTCAGCACCCCTGTCTTCAAACTTGGCAGCCCATTTATTATAGCAATTCAGCTCAATTGGTTTTTCCTGAGCAAAAGAAGTTAACGTAAAAAACAGCGAGGCCGCAAGTAGTAAATTTTTCATTTTTAGGGGTAATATTTAATCAAACCTACAAAAAAAATTAAAAACTCAAAAATTTAATGTTAGAATTATTGGTTAACTTGCATATATGTTGGTGAAAACATTTGGGTATGCGGTGCAAGGCATTAGCGCTACAAAAGTTACTGTTGAGGTTAGTATGGGAACCGGTATCAATTTTTATCTGGTAGGATTGCCTGATAGCGCTGTAAAAGAGAGCCATCAGCGAATTGATACTGCATTAAAACAAAATGGCTATAAAATTCCTGGTAAGCAAATTACGGTTAATATGGCACCGGCAGATATCCGCAAGGAAGGCTCTGCCTATGATCTAACCATTGCAGTTGGAATCTTAGCTGCCAGCGAACAAATTTCCTCTGAAAGTATTACAGATTATGTGATAATGGGCGAATTAGCACTGGATGGTGATATCAGGCCAATACGAGGTGCTTTGCCAATTGCTATCCAGGCAAAAAAAGAAGGTTTTAAAGGCATAATATTACCAAAAATAAACTCTAACGAGGCCGCTGTAGTAGATGGCTTGGAGGTTTTATACGCCGATAATATTAAACAGGTAATTGAGTTCTTTAACAATAACGAGCCTTTGGCTAAAGCGGAGGTGAATTTAAATACCGCTTTTTTAAATCAACTCGAAAATATTGAGTTTGATTTTTCTGATGTTAAAGGACAGGAAAACATTAAACGCGCTCTCGAAATTGCAGCAGCAGGCGGCCACAATGCTATATTGATCGGGCCTCCGGGTGCCGGCAAAACTATGCTTAGTAAACGTTTACCAAGTATTTTGCCACCACTTACTGTTAACGAAGCTTTAGAAACCACTAAAATTCATTCTGTTGCAGGCAAAACCGGTAAAGGTGGAAACGGGTTGGTAACGCAACGCCCATTCAGGAGCCCGCATCATACCATTAGTGATGTTGCTTTAGTTGGCGGAGGAAATAATCCACAACCCGGCGAAATTAGTTTAGCACACAATGGTGTTTTGTTTTTAGATGAATTGCCTGAGTTTAAAAGAAGTGTGCTTGAGGTAATGCGCCAACCGTTAGAAGACAGAGTTGTAAATATCAGCCGCGCAAAATTTAGCGTAGATTATCCTGCCAGCTTTATGTTAATTGCCAGTATGAACC
>JBDSFC010000344.1:0-3034 GCA_039919745.1 Bacteroidia bacterium
TGGTTAAAATACCGGCATTAAAAATTAATGTTTTTGTACCCTTGCCCATTTCTTCATAAGCCTCAATAAGCTTGCTCTGCATAATGGCCTGGGTGTATAATACTTCGTGCGAACCAACAGTAAATTCACCATTGTTACCAACACGCAATGAACTTAAGTTAACATCATAGGAATATGTTTGGCCTTCACATAAAAAACCCTGCGCAATTAAATTCGAAATACTTTCGCCAACAATTAAAGAAGAATACGTTTGATATAAGGGTAATTTTTTATTGCTGCTTAAAGGCGTTGCAGTAACACCCAAAATATTTACGTCGTTAAAATAATGAAAAATTTTACGGAATGAATTATTATGCGCCTCATCCACAATTACTAAACCAATATCTTCCAAAAACTGATCGTTCTCTTGCAAACGGTTATTTAATGTTTCAACAAGTGCAGTAAAACTTTGATAATCGCTTTGGTGCGGCAATTGTTTCACCTCACTATTAATAACTTTATTGCTAATGCCAACTTCTGCTAAAACATCTGAAGTTTGTTTTCCTAATTCAATACGGTGTGTTAAAATTAAAACCTTACGGCCAAATTGCTGAATGTAACGCTTTGCTATTTCACTAAAAATAATGGTTTTTCCGCCACCTGTGGGTAATTGAAAAAGCAGATTGGCATTGGGAGGTAATTCTACCAATTTATTAAAAATATTGTTTACAGCTGCTTCCTGGTATGGATATAATTTCCGGGGTTCTGCTGTTTCAATCTTGTCTTCGTTCATAAAAAAATGGCAATTTGCAAATATACGGCTAAAGCAACTAAATACCAGCAAATTTTATTAAGAATTATAGCCTTGTTTAAACAATTTAAGAAGATTTAATAAATACGGTAACTCAATAAATTGGTATATTCGCTCTTGTGCTAAAAAAACCAAATTACCTGCTTTTAAGCGCCCTTTCGGCACTATTATTCTCGGCCGGATGGCTATTGCATCAGTCTGTATTTATCTTTTTTGCGTTTGTACCATTATTGCAACTTGAAGACGGTTTTTCAAAACGAATTGACCTGTCAAAACGAAAATTAAAACTGTTTGGCTACATCTATCTTACTTTTTTTCTCTGGAATATTACAACCACCTGGTGGATAAGTCTTGCATCTTTTGGCGGCGCTTGTATGGCGTATATTCTTAACTCGTTATTCATGTCTGTTGCTTTTATGTTTTTTTCAAACCTAAAGAACAGGATCAATAAACCCTATGCGATCTGGCTTTTAATTCCTTTATGGATTGGCTATGAATATCTGCATACTATTTGGGACCTTTCCTGGGCCTGGTTGATATTAGGAAATGTATTTGCATTTAACACCAATTGGATTCAGTGGTTTGAATTTACCGGCGCCACAGGCGGCACACT
The DNA here is from genome assembly GCA_039919745.1 of Bacteroidia bacterium. GTDB lineage: Bacteria > Bacteroidota > Bacteroidia > B-17B0 > Aurantibacillaceae > Aurantibacillus. The sequence continues at coordinate 1,404 of JBDSFC010000344.1, forward strand.
TTGGGTAGTATTTACAAATGTTTTAATATTTTCTATTCTTAAAAATAATACTTCTCTAAAAATAATTTCAAAACCAGTTGTAAAAATTGCGGCAGCAATTATTGTTCCAATTTTATTTTCATATGCTATTTATGCTTTTAAAAAACCTTTGCAGGATCCTAAAAATAAAATAGAGGTAGTAGTGGTACAACCCAATATAGATCCATACAATACCAAGTTTGTACTGGATTTTCAAATGCAGTTTCAACGGTTTTTACAATTAATAAAAGGAAAAATTACGGAAGAAACAGATTACATTGTTTTGCCAGAAACGTTTATTATCGGCGAAGGACTTAATGAAGATGAGATCACGCAAAACGAGGCTATCAGATGGTTCACAGATAGCTTATTAAAAAAATATCCAAACCTGAAAATAGTTGTAGGCGCAGATACTTACAAAGGCTTTGAAGATAAGAATGAAATTTCTGCCACCGCAAGAGAATATGACGGTAAATTTTATGATTCGTACAACACCGCATTACAAATAGATGCAAATGGTGTACAGATCTATCATAAATCCAAACTGGTGCCGGGCGCAGAAATAATGCCACTTTCCTTTATTTTAAAACCACTCGAAAAACTAGCCTTAGATATGGGTGGAACAACGGGCAGCTTAGGCATGCAGAAAGAGCGCTCTGTTTTTACAGATAAAATAACAGGTGCCAACGTAGCACCGGTTATTTGTTACGAAAGTATTTATTCTGATTTTGTAACTGAATATGTAAGAAAAAATGCCAACATCATTTTTATTATCACTAATGATGGCTGGTGGGGTGATACGCCGGGCCATATAGAGCATTTGTATTATGCCAGGTTAAGGGCAATCGAAAACCGTTTACAAATTGCAAGGAGTGCCAATACAGGAATTAGTTGTTTTATAGATGAGTTTGGAAATATCTCTAACGCGACAAAATACTGGGAGGACGCCGTAATCAAAAAAAGCATTTATTTAAATAATGATCATACGTTTTACTCAAAATTTGGCGATCTTATTGCTTATTTATCCGCTTTTATTTCCGTGCTTTTGGTTTTATATTCTGTCTTTTTGAGATTTAAGAAGTAACTACTCCATGACTATCAATCCCCCTAGCCCCCTCTTCCAAGGGGGAATAAAACAAAAGAAAAAACTACAATTTATAGCAAAAATGAATGCAATCTTTTCAGCAAACTTCAGTAAAAAAATTATCTTTGTATCTCAGTAAATAACATTTTATGGGACGGATATTTCAAACAAGAAAAGCAACTATGTTTAAACGCTATGCTAAAATGGCAAAAGCGTTTACCAAAATAGGAAGAGAGATTGTAATGGCGGTTAAAGCCGGTGGACCTCACCCGGAAAACAACCCGCGCTTAAGAATGATCATGCAAAATGCCAAGGCAGTAAATATGCCAAAAGTAAATGTTGATGCTGCCATTAAACGCGCCAGTGAAAAAGATTCAGGAAATTACGACGAAATAATTTATGAAGGTTATGCGCCACACGGTGTTCCTGTTCTGGTTGCATGCACTACCAATAATCCAACACGCACTGTTGCAAGCGTACGTTTGTATTTTAACCGTGCTAATGGTGCTATGGGCACAAACGGTTCAGT
>JBDSFC010000346.1:0-4239 GCA_039919745.1 Bacteroidia bacterium
CGTTGGTTAAATTTAAGTTTGGGTGTTACATGGGTAATTGGAATAATTATTGGCTTTTATGTAACAGTATCAACAGTAAAACAATTTAACGATAGCTCAAAAGTAAAAGAAATAACAGAATTGCATGGAGTGGGCGATACCCTGATCATAAAATTAAATCCAGCCATGGCAACTTTAAAATCATTTGCTTTTGATAATGATGATGACCTGGAAACACATTTTGGAAGACATAACAATGATTATCAATTTGGTGAATCAAAAGGAAAATTGAGTATTGTTGGTAGTGTAAATATTGATGTGGTTGAAAGTAATTCAGATAGTATTGAATTGATAATTAATTATACTGCAAGAGGTAATAATAAACGCGAAGCGAATGAAAATGCGAAATCAATAAAATATGCATATACTCAAAACGGGAACGAATTAATTTTTGATGAAGTATTTACTGTTTTGGAAGGAACGAAATTCCGTGCACAGGAAGTAGACATTAAAATTAAATTACCAAAAGGAAAAGTTATTTATTTTGATAAAAGCGTAAAATATTCTTTAGACCATATTGATAATACAACAAATACATGGGATGGCAATATGATCAACCGTAGATGGCAAATGACAGAAAGAGGTTTAAAATGTATTGATTGTGATGGGTTAGATGAATTGGATGAAGAAGAAAACTACAATCATCACAGCCACTCACTAAAAGGTAAAAATATTACCATAAATGAAGATGGTATTAAAGTAAATGGAAAAGATGCTGAAATTAAAATAGATGAGAACGGCATAAAAATAAAAACACCAAATACAATGGACGCACCTGAAACACCTGATTCTCCTGAGAAACCGGATAATTTAGATACAAAGGGTAAAAAAGGCAGCAAAGGGGACAAGGGTTCTAAAGGTAAAAAATAATGAACACCCTAATAAAAAGCTGTAACTATTCATTGTTCTGATTCGTCTTATTTAAAAATTTTGAAATTAATATGAAAAAATATTTATTAATACTGCTCACGCTATGCCTGTTTTTTACAAATGCACAAAACGACGCGGCAAAAGCTATAAGAGTTGATTCACTTTTACAAGTGTATGCTAAAAAAAATATGTTTTGCGGTTCGGTGCTTATTGCTAAAAAAGGCAAGGTGCTTTTAAGCAAAGGTTATGGTATGGCTAATTATAGTTATGATATACCAAACTCTCCCACCACAAAATTTAAACTGGCTTCCGTGTCAAAACAATTTACTTCAATGGCAATTATGATCCTTCAGGAAAGAGGTAAATTAAGCACAGATGATAAACTAACAAAATACATTGCCGATTATCCTAACGGCGATAAGATCACAATTCATAACCTCTTAACGCACACCTCCGGAATCCCAGATGTTACAAGACTCCCGATATTTGATAGTATTATGACCATTTCACATACTTTGGAACAAACCATTGCTTTAACAAAATACAAACCCTTGGATTTTGAACCTGGAACAAAATTCAGTTATAGCAATTCGGGTTATTTATTATTAACCTATATCATTCAAAAAGCATCTGGTAAAAATTATGGCGATTTTATAAAAGAAAATATTTTTGATCCTTTAGGGATGAAAAATTCGGGCTTGTATAATAATAAAGATGTTTTAAAAAATGTGGCAATAGGATACACAGAAGGTGAAAAAGAACTCGAGCAGGCTGTTTATATTGATATGAGCATTCCGGCTGGCGCAGGGGCTTTGTATTCAACCGTGGAGGATATGTTCTTGTGGGACCAGGCTTTATATACAGAAAAACTTGTAAAAAAAGCTGCGCTCGAAAAAATATTTACCCCATATAAAGACACGTATGCTTACGGTTGGATGGTTGATAAATATAAAGATCATAAGGTAATTATGCATAGCGGGGGTATACAGGGATTCGCAACTGTAATTAATCGTTTTCCTGATGATGAATTGTGTATTATTATTTTAAAGAATGTAGATAATCAACAAACCTTTAGCGCAAATAGAATCGCTAAGGCCATTATGTTCGATCAAAAATATGAATTACCGGTAGAACGAAAAATAGCCAACATAGATAAAAAGATCTATCAGAAATTAGTTGGTGATTATGAATTAGAGCCGGGTTTTATTATGACAATTACAACAGATGGTACTAAACTATTTTCACAGGCTACCGGCCAACGAATATGTGAAATATATCCTGAAAATGAGTATAATTATTTTGTAAAAGTGGTAGACGCGCAATTACAATTTAATAAAGATGATAAAGGCAAAATAAATTCTTTAACTCTATACCAGGGCGGCGCAAAAATGCCGGCCAAAAAAATAAAATAATTACAAACGTTTTTCATGTGTGCCAAACCGTAATCCCTGCTGCAATTGGGGTTGCGGTTTTTTTCCAACATTAGAACTTACAAAACTAAATTTTTTTAAAATGAAAAAATATATAACAGAAGTTTTAGAATTTGTTTTCAGGGTATACGTTTTTATATTCATGAGCGTTTATGGCCTTGGAAAAATTATGGGCGGCCAATTTTATACACCGGAAAGAATACCACATCAAGTCGCTTCAATACCTCTTGGTGAAGCACAAGCCTTCGAATTGGCATGGACATTTATGGGCCATTCATACGGATATATACTTTTTATTGGAATAACACAGATCCTCGGATCTTTGCTGTTATTATTTAATAAAACAAAATTAATTGGTGTAGCAGTTCTTTTACCTGTATTAACCAATATAATCGTATTTGATATTATTTTCCTAGATAAGTATGGCGCATTGGCAAGCGCAGTAATTTATTTCAGCATGTTGTTATTTATTCTGGTTTTTAATAAAGAAAGAGTTATTATGGCTTTTAGAACACTCACTAATTTTTCCTCAAATTTTAGTAATGATCAAACATTAAAACTAAAGGTTTATAAAATAATTTCTGCAATAATAATTTTTGCTTTAATATTTTTGTTCGACCAGGTAGTTGTAAATATGATCGGACATGGAAAAGGATAAAAGAGAATAATGGTTATTTGAAGTTTTTAATTTCATAAGAATTAATGGATGCATCTAAGAAATATGTATATTTGTCGTATGCATTCAAGTGAATTAGTAAAAGGGACCTTAAAAACAATAATTCTAAATTTATTGTCTAACAATGGCAAAATGTATGGATACGAAATAACACAATCCATTCAGGACATAACCAAAGGTGAAATTAATATTACCGAAGGTTCTTTATACCCCGCCTTACATGGCATGGTAGCGGAAAAATTATTAACCACCGAATCGGTAGTTGTAGATAATAGGGTTCGTAAATATTATAAATTAACGAAAGAAGGAAAAGTTGAAACAAAGAAAAAACTGAATGAATTTTCTGAGTTTATTATGATAATGCATGGATTATTAAATTTAAAGCCCGTTAAATAATGCAACTTAATAACCGACAACTTAATGTTATCCGCTGGGATATTAAAAGAAGAGGAGTTACTTCAGTTTCTTTAAGGGAAGATCTGTTTGATCACATTTGCTGTTTGGTTGAAAAGGAGATGGAACAGGTACCGGATTTCAAACTTGCATATTTAAAGGTGATAAAGCAGTTTGGTTCGTTAAGAGTACTGCAAATAAAAACAGATCAGGAAATAGACAGGTCAAACTGGTTCGAACTGTTTATTAAAATGGCAACTTATTTTTATGTCTTTTTGTATCTTATAACTGCGATCATTTTCATTCTAATTCCTACTTACCTTTTTTTCCACGATTTTAATATTTGGTATTCTTTAGTATCACTTCCAATTGGAATCTTAGGTTTCGTCATTCCTTTTACGAGAGTAGATTATAAAAAATTTGATATTATTCCTTTTAAAGACGGGCTTTCACCGGTAAATATCAAGATTTAATTTTTTTTTTGCATATACATTGGAATTATATGTATATTTGTTCAATGCATAGTTAATCAATGTTATATAATAGTTAAAAAACATAATATGAAAAAACACGTATTGATCTTCTTAAGTCTTATTGTATGTGCTGCTCCTGCACAAACTGACGTTAAAAAAGCTGCGCTGATAGATTCGATCTGCCAGGTATACGCTAAAAAGCAAATGTTTAGTGGCTCTGTGCTTATTGCTAAAAAAGGTAAGGTGCTTTTAAGTAAAGGTTATGGTATGGCAAATCACAGTTACGATATACCAAATTCGTCTTCAACCAAATTTAAGCTGGGCTCCCTTACCAAACCTTTTACCGCCATGGCAATTA
>JBDSFC010000347.1:0-10246 GCA_039919745.1 Bacteroidia bacterium
CAAGAATTACTAAAACAATTATTTAACACGTTTATAACTGGCATTAGAAACAATAAATCCATCAAACCCAGAACGTGGCTAGAAAAAAAAGCCCTCAACTATGAAGACCTGAATATTGGATTTAACAGTGGCCAGTTTCATCACCGAAAAGAAGAAGCTTTTAAAAACAATTATTTACAAATTGGTGTATTGAAAGAAAGCGATGCACCTGTTAAAAGCCCAGAGATGACATCCTATACCTGCTTTGGCAGATACGGTATCATGTTTCCTTTAAAAGATGAGCAGGGAGAAATCACCAACCTGTATGCCATCCGTTTTGATATGGAGGTGGAGCAGACGGATTATTTAAATGATGAAGGGATTTATCCCCGCTATCCACATCCATTCACGAAAAAATTATACATCACCCATAGCATACTTGATGGAGCAACATTATTGCAAACCAAGCTACTCGATAACAGGGATGCAGTGATTGCTTTACAGGATGGTGTTTTAAAAGAACAGCACATCACGGCAATAAAACAATTACAACACCTAGAAGAAATTATTTTAATCCATTAATCAATGACTAACAATTTACAAAAAGCATTACAAGACCTAGCTCCAGCAGCTACTATCTCAATTATTCAACTTCCATCACAACACAGTTTAAATGATATGTGGGTGAACTATGGTATAGATGGCATACAACAACTATTAGAAGAAAAAAATAATCCAGTTGAGGTGATTATATCACCAGAGCAAGCAAGCCCTTTAAAACTCATTAGCGAAGGCAAGCTGGCCTATCCAACCAACACGGGAACATATTATATACTTGGTGAGCTTTCCGTTGATTTAGGGACACTAAAAACCTCATTGTATTTTGAAGAAGCCCAGAGCAAACGCAAACACCGAACTAAATTAGACCTGTATGACAGGAACCAATTGTTAGGCTATGCTAAAAGCATTAGTGAGGCCGAACACATGGATATTAATTTAATAGAATCTGAATTACTAAAACTCACCGACCTGTTAGAATTACACAGGGAAAAACAAGCGGAACATGAACATGGCCAGAGAAATAAAACCGTGAACCTGTTACCACCAGAAAAAGAAAAAGAAGCGATTGCTTTTTTAAGCCAGCCTGATTTAATTCAGAACATTGATAAATTAATTGAGGCCAGCGGAGTAGTTGGCGAAGAAAATAACCGTAAAATGATTTTTGTTATTGCCAGTACTTATAAAATGCCCAACCCTTTACATGGATTGATACAGGGCGGTAGCGGCAGTGGAAAGACCCATTTAATCAATGCCATTTCTGAATTGATGCCATACGAAGACATTCTTAACATGACACGTGTGACCAGCAAATCATTTTATCATTATAAAAAAGATGAGCTGGTAAATAAATTAATATTGATTCAAGATATTGATGGACTGGATGAGGAGGCCATGTTTGCTTTTAGGGAAATGCAATCCGCTGGATTTGTAAGTAGCTCAACGACCTACAAAAACAAATTAGGCCAGCTCGTATCAACTGTAAAAAGAGTTAATGCAAAGTTTGCCAGTCTTGTGGCCACTACTCATGCTGAGATTTATTTTGATAATCTCAGTCGTTCCATTGTATTAGGTATTGATGAAAGCCCAGAACAAACGCTATTGATTATACACCAGCAAAATAAAAAGACTGCTGGCTGGGTAGATGAAAAAACAATAATCCATGCCAAAGAGCTTTTACAAAATTGCATGAGAACATTAAAACCTTATGAAGTGGTCAATCGTTATGCCGACCAATTACTATTACCAGTTGAAGCGAAGATGTTACGAAGATTGAATAACCATTACCAGGCTTTTGTAATACAAATCACTTTATTAAACCAGTTTCAACGAGGCCAAGATGAACAAGGCCGACTAATCACAACGGTTGAAGATTTAAAACAAGCCTGTGAAATTATGTTTGATGCCATCATGTGGAAAATTGATGAACTGGATAGCAGTCTGAGACAATTTTTTGAAACACTAAAAAACCACATCAAAAAACAAGCAGCATCTGGCCAGCACCGTTTTACTGTAAGAGAAATAAGACAGGAGTTTAATCTCAGTAGGTCGCAAGCTGACAGATACATGCAAGACTTAAAACGCTTGGAATATATTCAGGTAGCAGAAGGCTCGGCCAACAAAGGCTATAAATACAAGATTATTTTTTGGGATGACATGGATAAAATAAGACAAAAAGTAAAAACAGATTTGATGAACCAGATAAAGGAGATAAAATAAACCACCTTGGGCTACTGGAAACCATAACAGCAAAGAGACAGAGTGCTAGTGACCCAGTTTTTCGGGAACTGGTATATAGAATAATAATAAAAGAGAAATAAAAAACAGTAAAAAATGAAGAATAGATTTGAATTACAAACAACCGCCTACCAACTATTATTAAAGGAATATGATTCTATGATTAACGCCTTAGGTTACAGGCAAACAGGTAAGACCTACCAAAATAACGTGAAAGAATTTTTATGGTATTTAGAAACCAATGGCCATTTAAAAATAAAAAAGCTTCAACCAATTGATATGATTACTTATTATGAATACCTCACCACCAGACCTAATTTAAGGACAGAAGGGATTTTAAGTTCATCCAGTATTTCCAACCACATGTTCTCAATTGATTTATTGTTTGATTACCTGATTGAAAAAAAGCTTTTGGATAAAAAAATAATCCTTCCAAGGCATTCAAGAAACGAAGGCAAACAAAGAAACGTGTTAACCATTGATGAGGTGATGAGCCTATACAACATATGTGAAAACAAAAGGGATAAAGCGATATTATCCATCGCCTATGGCTGCGGAGCCAGAAGGCATGAAATCGAATTACTCAATGTAAGCGATGTGCAACTATTAAAGGGAATTTTAATTGTCAGGAATGGCAAGAATGATAAACGAAGAGAAATACCCTTATCCAATGCCATCATAAATGATTTAAAAGATTATCTCATTCATGAAAGGCATCTCTATTTTAAAAACGATAACCAGCCAAGAACCGAATCTTTTTTAATAAATAATAAAGGCCAGCGAATGCAAGGCGACCACATGAATGAACGGTTAAAAGAATTAATTGCCAAAGTGGGCAACCCAGAAATGGCCAGCAAAGACATTACCCTGCATTGTTTGAGACATAGCATTGCCACTCATTTGCTAGAGAATGGAGCCAACATCGAATTTGTCAGGGATTATTTAGGCCATGCAGAAATTGACACCGTTCATGTGTATGCTAAACGAAGAAAAATAAAACAACTGCTCATGCAACATTAATTATGAAACCAGAAAGTATCGAACACTACCTTAACCGAACCCATACCAATAGAACTGCTAAAACTTATTTGTATTATATCTCTGTATTTAAAATAAAGTATCCTAATGCCATGCAATTGGAATACTCCGATATTATCCAGTACATCAACGGTCTTAAAAAAACCACGAAAGAAACCTCTAAGATAAGTCCCCATATTACAGCGGTTAAAAAGTACTATGATTATTTATTACAGACTGGCCAGAGAAATGACCATCCCTGTAAAAGCATCAATTTAAACCTAAAAAAGAAACCCATCCAGTTACAGGATTTATTTAGCCCAAGTGAATTAGAATTGCTAATGAACAGAGAAAACAGGTTCATTGACCTTGAATTAAGAAACAAGGTGATTATATCACTTTTAATTTATCAGGCTTTGGTGGGTTCCGAAATAAGCAGACTGGAATTAAAAGATGTGGATTTAGATAACGGTACCATTTATATTAAAGGCAGTAAAAAAAATTCATACCGTACATTGAATTTAAAACCGAGCCAAATTCTTTTGATTCAAAATTATATTGATACGTCAAGAAAAAATCTTTTAAAGTCAACTACGAATGCTTTATTGATTTCCCAACGTGGTGTTGGTGAAACGGTAGATGGTATTAATAGTATGATAGAACCATTGAAAGGTTTATTTCCTGACAGGAATCTTAACCCTTCTACCATCCGACAAAGTGTTATATCCAACCTGCTTAACTTATCAAAACAATCATTAGAAGCGGTACAATTATTCGCTGGTCATAAGTGGCCAAGCAGCACTGAGCAATACAGAAGAAAGGATATAACCGAGCAAAGAGAGAAAATTAATATGTGGCATCCATTAAAATAATTTTTTATCTTTAATAAAAAAACGGTGATTTACCTTTGTTGTGATACAAATATTTGGATTAATATTTCCAATGGTTTAGAGCCTCCAAGGCTTTTAAGCAGGCTTGATGAAGAAGTTATGGAAGGTCATATTAAACTACTCTTACCCGAAATAATATTAAAGGAATGGGAACGAAATAAAGAGCGTTTTATTGTTGAACAAACGCAGGATTCAACCAATAAACAGATTGACAGTTTAAAAAAATTAAATGAGTTTTTAGAAAGAGACGGGTTTGAATTGTCGTTTTTGTGGGATGAAACACTTGGTGACGAGCATGAGAAAATCAGAAAGCTACGTGATAAAATAGAGGAACTAATTAATGAACTTAAAGAACATAAAACTGAAATCACCAATAGAGCAAAAAGTAATTTAGAAACCGTTGAAAGTATTTTCAACAATTCTAATACGATTATTTTACCAGCTGATTCAAAATCCTCCATGACTGTGGTGAATCTTGCAGCAGAGAAAAAATTCCCTTTTGAGAATGAGAAAAATAACTTCGCAGATGCTCTTATTTTCTATCAGTTTAGTAATTATTTAAAAGATAATGGACTAGAGAAAGGGCACTTTGTTACCAGTAACAAAAAGGAATTTTTTCCTCAAAATAAGTTACATGATTCATTGCAAAAAGAAATTGATGAAACAAAATCCTTTTTTTATAAATCCTTGTCAGAAGCACTAAATAAAACATTAAATGAAGAGTTAGTAAACCTAAAAGAATTAAAGCGTATTGAAGAGCTAGCTGAAATGGCAGACTTCGATTTAGATGAGCCTATTTATTATTGCCTTGTTTGTCAAGATAACGATGATTATGAAATGGAATCAGTAATAAGCTTTAATTATGATATTGAAATTATTGATAGTAGAACTAAGATTGATAAAAATCAATTTTTTTTAGAGTTTGAAGGTGAGCTTGGAGATGAATTTAAAGGAACAGACTATGATATGCAAATAGATACTGAAGCAGAAAGTGCTACATGTAGTCATTGTGGAACAGAACATATTGTATGTCCAGAATGTAGAGAAATATGGGATTTCCAAACCTATAAAATAAATAAGATTCAAAACTGTGAAGGTTGTAATCTTAAATTTATTTACGTGGAGGACAAGGATAGAAAAGGTGTGGTAATAAACAAGCGTCTTGAGTTGCTTGATAATTTTGACAATTGTAGTAAGTGTGGTATTGAGTTCGATGCGAAAGAACATGGAATTGATATTTGCGAAAAATGCAACGAAGAATATATTAACAATTAAAAAAACACCATGGTAACAAAAGAAATGTCTTTAGACGAATTAAGAATTGAAATTCAAAAAGCAACAAATGAAGCGTGGGAAAGAGAAAATAGCGTTGAAATTATAATTACTTACGATTGCTTAGAAAGTAACTTCCGAAATAGATTAAGAGATGAATTGCTTATAAAAAAGTATAAAGCAATGCGATTGAGCGAATCGACATACCATTTAAAAAAAAAATACACCTACACCCAAATTAATTCTTTAGTTGAAGAAATATTTAATTTGTTTAAAGAAGAAGTAATTAACGAATCCAAAAAAGCTATTCCAAACTCGATTGTTAGACTTGTATTTCCAAATGGAAAAGAATTTTTAGCTTTTGATATAGATTTAAAATCATAAAATAATTTTGAATTGCATTAACGAGCCTCTGAGAAATCAGAGGCTTTTTTATTTGTATAAATCAAGAATATTTCACAGTTTTACATTAGAAAATCCATTACAAGTTCTTTGAATCCCCAGTATCTACAATAGTTTCAGAGTAAGAGGGAAATCATTTTTTAAGTATCTAATTAATCCGTACCGATACAGCATGAATGGGCAGGAGAAAGAAGATGCGCTTTTTAACGGTGCACAGAGTGCAGAATACTGGATGTATGATGCAAGGATTGGTAGAAGGTGGAATATGGATCCGGTTGTTAAGGATGAGGAAAGTCCATATGCTTGTTTTAGTAATAATCCTATTTATTTTGCTGACCCTAGTGGCTCCAATACAGTAACACCAACTGCCGGTAAAAAAGGAAGTGATTTGAAAAACGGTGGCGTTAATGGAACAATAATGAACGAGCCTTCATCAGTCGATAAAGCTAAGATGGCTGGTACACCCATCACGCCTGATCATTTAAACCAAACACAAATTACTTCTGTTGGTTCAGGTGGCGCTACTGCTACACCCGAAATAATTAATACTAATAATTCAACACCTGTGTCTCCTCAAGTTGGAGTTTTTGATTTAGACGCACCTGCCACGCCAGCTGCAAAATCAAATATATTATTTACGGCCTCTAATTTTAACACAATGAATGGATGGTCTACTGGTATTACTACACTACCAAATAGGTTGTCATATTTAGATTTTGAGAATAATGCAGCAAGTATAGATATGAAAATTAAAAAAAATGGAGGAAGTATTAATAGCAATGGTGAAGCGGATTATTCTAGAGGTCAATTCAATACTGGTGGACAAATTGGATGGGGACCATATAGTTTTAGTGGCTCAAAAACTGTTAATAATTACACTTATATTATAAAAGATTCTAAATATTTAAACTTAACTTGGAACTGTGTTGATGGTTATGGCGGTTCTCCTCAACCAATTAGAACAATATCAGGTACTACAATTATTAGAAAAATAACAGTAAATGCTTTAATATATATGAATTATCAAAAATTTGAAACTACACAGTATCCTGATGGGTCAAGTAATACGCAAAGTCTTTTAGATAGTTTTGATATAAAGGGTAAAGCAAGTCATGGAATTAAAAATGGAGTAAAAAATATAGAATTTGGGTTTGATATTAACATATATTCAGGAAATAAATGATAGGTAGAATATTAAATGTTGGTCTTATTGTAGTTTTTTTGTTTAGTTGTAACTCAAAAAATGATGGAGACGCATTCTCTGACTTAACAAATAAGGGAAGAAATGATTCTATTAAGAATGAAAGAATTAAGAAATTAATAGAAGAGGAGTTATCAAAACAAAAAAAAGGTTCGCGAATAAATTATAAAGAATTTTATGATAGACTCTTACAAATAGATTCATCAAATATTAATTTAAAAATAAGACATGCTTATTCAACTTTATATTTAAACAATGACTTGATTGGAATAAAAGAGTTTAAAGAGATTCTAAGGAAAGAAAATAATAATGGAGAAGCCTTATTTGGGCTAGGGATTGCTTTTTATAAAATAAATTTAGATAGTAGCTTTTATTATTGTGAAAAAGCAATTGAAATTAATCCAATCGATAATTTAAAAATTGTTGATTTGGCAAATATGTATGATGAACAGGAAATGGATGATAAAGCAATAATTACTATTAATAAAGCTATTAAAAATTTGCCAAACAATGTTGGGTTACTTCTTCGTAGGGCAAGCTATAAAATCGGTGTAGACGATTTTGAAGGAGCGCTTAAAGACATGGAAATTGTACCTAAAAGTCATGAGAAAGACGAATCTCTTTATATTAATAGGGCGGTCTGTTATTTGTATTTAAAAAAAGATAAAGAATGTATTGAGCAAGCAGATATAGCAATAAAATTAGACCCAAATGGGAATTCAGATTTTTATTTCTTACGAGCTAAAGCAAAATCACATTTAAAAGACAAAGAAGGCGCTTACGAAGATTTAAAAAAAGCAGTTGAATTAGGAAATAAAGAAGCCAGACCTTTTTATGAAAAAGCTTCAGAATATTTTAAAACCCATAAAAGTAGTTAGTTGGCGCGGAGGGGCAACGAGCACCCCGTGGGCGCGGATTTGTAATCATTAGTGTTCGAAACCTATGAATCATTGAATAAGTGCTTCATTTTAGAAGGTTGTCCTGGGGAGCAAGTCATTAAAAACATGAAAAAAACAATAATAATATTAAATTTAATCTTATTATATGCCTGCAATAGCAATGAAATAAAAGAAACAGAGATTGTGAGAATTGGAAACCCTTTTCTTAAAGGAAAGGGCAAGACAATTGATAGTTTGAAAAATTTAAGTAACAAAGAGGCTGTTAATGGAAATTTAAAAAGAGCAGACGAGCTAAGTTATGAAATCTATCAGCTTGACAGCACCAATGCATATAGTTTATCAAGATTGGGTTTTTCTGAACTTATAAAAGGTGAAGGAAAAAAAGCACTAGACTTTATTAATAAATCAATTAAGTATGATTCGATTAAAGAATTTAGTCATAACATAGCATTTAAAGCTTGTGCTTTTAATGAACTTGAGAATAACGATAGCGCGGATTATTATTTTAAAAAGATGCCTGATTACAATAAGCAGGGGGCTGTTGATTTATGGCAAGTTCTTATTTGCCTAAATGCTAACATGAAGTTTGACAAAATGATAGAATATAACAATATATTATTAAAATATTATCCATATGATTCATTTGCAAATATAAATAAAGCGAATATTCTCGTAAATGATACACGATATAATGAAGCCTTAGTTATTTATGATAAAATAAAAGGTGAAGAAAATAGAAGTCCATATTTCTATGCATCTAGGGGGTCTTGTTATATGTATTTAAAACAATATGATAAAGCCCTAAGCGATATGACAAAAGCTCATGAAATGGAACCAAGTAATGCGCAATATATTATGGGTATTGGTAGAGTCAATCAAAAAATGGGGAATTATAAAGAGTCTGAAAAAAACTATAAAATATCAATGGCCAAAGGTGATACAGTTGCAGTTAGATTATATAACACCCTTCTTGAAGAAATGAGGCAGAAAAAAAAATAATTTTCAAATTAGTTTAAATTTAAAAGAGAACCAAGGTCAAGGGCCTTGGTTTTTTTATTACTTGTAAATGCAACGAAAATCTGTTAAGGCCGAAACTCAATAATTGAAAGAATGTTAAGAAATACAAAGGTCAAAAGCTTTCTTTTATAAAAATTACGGTTTACCGAACTTTCTTAAAAAAAATCCAACTTTATTTTTTGAATTAGCTTTTAATATTATCTTTAATACACCAAAACCCCTTAAATATGAATAAATTTTTTCTTACAACAATTGGTGCTTTTTTATTGTGCTTGGCAAGCTCAGCTCAACATAAAACTCGTAGCACAGAAACAGGCCATTACGTTTCTAAAAGTGAAGCTACTAAAAATCCGAATACAACGATAACTGAATCAGGCGGCAATAAGTCTAACCATAATCAGTCAAGAGATGCTGGAACTGGCAAGTATGTTAGCAAAGACTATTCTGATAAAAATCCGAAGACCACTCAAACGGAACATGCAACAAGAGGTAAAAAATAGTAGCTATGAGAAAGACTAAAAAAAGACATGTGGTTTTTTATTGCTTATATGAACTATATATTGAGAATAAAAGATTGATTCCTTCGGAGTTAACCGGCTTAATAGAATATATTAAAAATCATACTAAATTAAAAAGGCGGGTTTCAATTAATACAGAAAAATTTTGTTTACTAGAATCAGCGACATTTAATAAAGAAGAAAATGTCTATGAAGTTATATTTAAAAGTGCACGTCACAGTTTTAGACCAAATTTAATAAACAGGAAAACAGTTTTGGAGAGAGTAAACCCAAAAGATATTGATGAAGGAGAAATAGAGAAGAGTCATATCATTATAAAGTTTGAGAAAAAAGAAGTGACTATCTGTAAAGAAAAAAATCATGGTGGTGTTTCAATTAATAATTTTATAGACTACATAAATACATTCCACAGAAAGAGAATGCGTGAGAATGACGCAGAGGAACAATTTCATTATAAAGCTGAAATAGTTCCAAAAGATGACTTTCTTAAATTATTGGGTAAATTAAAGAGGGTTTCAGTAGCGGATATTTATTTAGATAAAAAAATATTGGGTAGTCATTACCTTAATTTGAGTGACAGGGCTGTTGGAATAAGGAAAGAAGTTGTACTATCAATCAGACCAGTAAAAGGCGAAAGTGTAAAGGAATTTACGGTTGATGCTTTTAATAAATTAAACTCATCGGGTCAAAATCCTATAGAAAGGATAAGTGTACAAGGAAAAGATGATGAAAACGGAGACGTTTTTTTAAATACTG
>JBDSFC010000266.1:0-6513 GCA_039919745.1 Bacteroidia bacterium
ATGGGATCTGCCTGGTTGTTTTTTGTTTTTTATCTGCTTCCTGCCATTGCATAGCATATAAAAGATCGGCAGCATTTTCAATTAACACAGCACGGTTTTGTTTTATTAAACCATTGCAACCTTCAGCTAATACATCGCCCGCCCTTCCGGGAAAAGCAAATACATCTTTATTGTAACTATTGGCAATTGTTGCAGTGATCAAACTTCCACCACCACGTTTACTTTCTATTACAACCAAAGCATCACAAAGCCCTGCCACTATCCTGTTTCGTTTTGGAAAATTTACTGCATCCGGATTTGTACCACTCATAAAATCGGTTAATATTCCTCCCTGCCCTATCATCTTCTTGGCAATTTTATCGTGCAATTGAGGATAGATCCTATCAAGGCCATGAGCAACAACCCCAACTGTTTGCAGTCCGTTTTCTAAAGCAGTTTTATGCGACAAGACATCTACTCCATATGCCAATCCGCTTAAAATTAATGCGCCCGTATCTTTTAATTCAGAAATAAATTCCATTGTTTTTTCTTTCCCATATTCACTTGGCTTTCTTGTACCAACTACAGAAATTATCTTTTCATGGTTTAAGTTCGCGTTGCCCTTGTAATACATTAACACTGGACTGTCGCTACAATATTTTAATCTCGAAGGATACACTTCATCAGTAAAAAATAATGGCGTTATTTTATATTTATGAATAAATTCAATTTCTTCTTCTGCGCGCTTTAAAACATTTTTGCTGTTAACGATGGAGTTAGCCCAGGCTGAACCAATGCCCGGAATTTTTAACAAATGTGCTTGTTTTTGTTTAAATACTTCGCTCGCACTTCCGCAATAGGCTAATAAAGATTTTGCATTAACATCTCCAATGCCTTCAATTAAGGTTAATCCGATCTGAAAAGGCAATTCATCTAAATTCATATTTTGCGGTAATTTTGTTTCAAAATAAAAAAAGCATTTACTATATTGTAAACTTATTCTCAACTAAACATGAACAAATCTACAGCCAAACTCATTATAGTTCTTGCTTTGTTTTGTAGTATTTTAAGATCTCAAACTTCTACCGGCACTGTAAAAGGTTTTGTTACAGATCTAAAAAGTGGCGATACGTTAGTTGGGGCAGTTATAAGCGCTAATTCAAAAAGCGCTGTTACCAGCAATATTCATGGCTTTTATGAATTACAATTAGAACCGGGGACTTACACACTTCTTTGTAATATGATCGGTTATAAATCATTTACCTCTAAAAGAGAAATTCTCGAAAATTCAGAAACATCATTTAATATTTCGCTAGAGGACGCAAACACCGCTTTAGACGAAGTGGTTATTAGCGCTGGAAAATTTGAACAAAAATTAAGTGATGTAACAGTAAGCATGGATATTATTAAACCTTCACTTATCCAAAATAAGAACGCTACAACATTAGATGTGATCATTAACCAGGTGCCAGGTGTTACGGTTGCGGATGGCCAGGCAAGTATCCGTGGCGGTAGTGGTTTTAGTTATGGTGCAGGAAGCCGTGTGTTAATGCTGGTTGATGAAATGCCCATGATAAGTGCAGATGCCGGAGATATAAAATGGAATTATTTACCACTCGAAAATATTGAACAGGTAGAAGTTATTAAAGGCGCCTCGTCTGCCTTATTTGGTTCAAGCGCATTAAATGGTGTAATTAATTTACGCACTATTTATGCAAAAGATAAACCTATGACAAACATTAGCACTTTTTTTGGAAGTTTTGATGCGCCTAGTAAAACCTATAAATGGTGGAAAGGTACTACACAGTTTCAAAAAGGAATTAATTTATCACACGCTCAAAAAATTGGCAATTTAGATTTTGTAATTGGCGGGCACATGTTCACAGACGATGGTTTTAGAATGTTGGAAACAGAAGACCGACAACGTTTTAATTGTAACCTAAGATATAATTTCAAAAAAATTCCCGGTCTTGCTATTGGTGTAAATACCAATATGATGAATACGCGGGGTGGTTTATTTTTCTTATGGCAGAATTATGATTCGGCTTATATTCCACAAGGGCGTACCATACAAAAATATAATAATGATCGTTTTAATGTAGATCCCTTTATAACTTATTTCTGGAAGAATAATAAACTGAGTTTGCGTAACCGTTATTTTAAAACTGTAAACCGTAACGATAAAAATCAAGAAAGCACAGCAGAATTATATTACAGCGAATTACAATACCAAAAACATTTCGCTAATAATTTAAATATTACAACAGGTGCTGTATATATGGAACAGCAAGTGTTGGGCGACTCGTTATACGGTAAACACAGCGGACAAAATATAGCAGGTTATTTTCAGACGGATAAAAAGTTCTTTAATAAACTTACCGTTTCTATTGGTATAAGAGGCGAGTATTATAAACTCGATACTGCAAAAACAAAAGGTTATCTCATTCCCAACAAAGGAACGTTGCCATTACCGTTTCAACCCGTAGCAAGAATTGGTTTAAATTATCATGCGCTTGAATACACTTTTTTTAGAGCGTCGTTTGGGCAGGGTTATAGGTTTCCAACGGTTGCTGAAAAGTATATAAGCACATCAGTAAGCTCTTTAAAAATCTATCCTAATTCTTCTTTGCAACCCGAGCGTGGTTATAGTGCAGAGGTTGGCGTGAAACAAGGTTTTAAAGTTGGTAATTTCAGAGGCTTTTTTGATGTAGCCGCGTTTTATACAAAATATCAAAACATGATTGAGTTTATTTTTGATATTTATAAACCCGGTGGCGCCACTGGTGTTTTTTATCAGGATATCAATTATGCCGGCTTTAAATCAAAAAATATTGGTGAAGCACAAATTACAGGTTACGAAGTTTCAGTAAGTGGCACAGGAAAGATCGGCCCAATTAACGTGACTGTATTTTCGGGTTACACATACATGAACCCTATTAATCCTAACTATAATCCTCAAAGAGATACGCTTGGCTTACCCGGAATAAAAACATTAAAATACCGGAGCAAACATTTATTAAAAAGCGATATTCAATTAGATTATAAATTTATTTCGCTTGGATATAGTACGCGCTTTCAAAGTAAAGTTGAGAACATTGATCAACGTTTTGTACAAAGCATTTTACATGAATATAATGATGTGGCTAATGGGGTTAATTGGGATGAAGTAGATGCCACTTATATTTTACCGGGCTTGAACAAAAATTTTGGCGAGTTTCAAAAAGCGGTTTGGGTACATGATGCACGTATTTCAGTTAATTTAAACAAATCAATTAAAATTTCCTTTATTGTAAATAATTTTACAAACGTTTCCTACCAGGCAAGGCCGGGTGATATGCGGCCGCCAACACAATACGTTGGACAACTTGCTATTAAAATTTAATTTATTTACTCAACATTACAAAGGCGCTCCAAAAGAAAGGCTCTTTGTATTTTAGCTTTAATTGCTTAATAGCATCCGAAAACGCTTGTTGTTTGTTCCCGCTTTTTGCATAGTTATTATAGAACAATGTCATTAACTCCATTGTTGCTGCATCACTTACACTCCACAAGCTCATAATAATACTTTTTGCGCCCGCAATTAAAAACGCACGTTGTAATCCATAAACGCCTTCACCTTGCTTTACGCTACCCAAACCGGTTTCACAAGCACTTAAAACTACAAGATCTGTTTTATCTAAATTCAAACTCATAGCTTCATAAGCAGTTAAAATACCATTCTCACTATTTGGTGATGGATGAAAATTTTCATCAAAAACATTTTCGCAATTCGCTAATAAAACGCCGCTTCTTAATAACGGGTTCTCTTTCGCCGCAGAAACATCTACACCTAAAACTTTAGAAGTTTCTAATTGACTAAGATCTGCTAAAAAATAACCGTGCGTTGCAACATGTAAAATACTTGGCGAATTAATTTCTTTTACTTTTGCTTCTGTAGCATCTTTACCGTATAAAGCCGTTGTTTTAACTTTATAGGTTGTTAACAGTTTTGTAATATTCTTAACCTCTGCTTCAGTGCCTGGTAATTGCGCAACCACCCCATTTGTACCGTATTGAGGATTACCAATTAAAAAGGCATTAGTTGGTTTTACAGAAGCGCTTTCGGTTTGTTTTACACTGATGATATCTTTTGTGTTACCTGTAAATTGAAGCGAATATTTATCTACCAGGTATTTTCCGGCGCCATCTTTTAACGCGTTAATACTTAATTGGTGATATGCACCATCTAAAGAAAGATAAATTTTCGTAACTCCTTTTAGTTGTTCGTCTAACACTTTCCATGTTGGTGTATAAGCTTCGTTCTCCGGCTTTTGATCGATGGTTTTTTCTCTGAAAGCACTAACCGCATCGTTAATGGTTTTTACATTACCAAGATCAATTAATTTTAATTCGGTTGGTGTTAAAAGTAAAGAAATATAATTTCCGTTTCCTGTAAAACCATTTTTGTATTCATTCAATTCAAGGATCTCAACTGCTGCTTCGCCGGGTTTTAATTGTTTTTGAATAGTTTCATAAGTAACGGTTTGCTCTGTGGTGCTTTCTTTAAACAAAGCGCTTTTTTGTGAAAGCTCACGTTCTAATTCATCAGCCCTTCTTTTTAGTGAATCTACATTTACTTTTTCCTGAACCAATTCTTCTTTACTTAACTGGTAAGCCTGGTTTAAATTTTCTTTGGTCTCAAGCCATTGATTGTATGTTGTTTTTAAAGACTCGTCGGTACTCGAAGAAATAATATTACGGATCTTTGAAGAGTTGCTTAATAAGAATCCTTTTGTATTGATAACTGTATTATACAATTGTTGTATCAAGCCGGCATCTGTAGAATTGGCATATGCAAAAGCATAAAAACGTTGTAAACGGTTATTTGTTTTTTCCCAATACAATGTTTTTTCATTATCATTTAACGAATTAAAAAACGTATTGATGTAGTTTAAGGTGTTATCAACAACAATTTTATAATTCGCTTTTGTTTCGGCAATTTTATTGTTTTGCCATTGCGCTAAAGCAAGGTCTTCTAGTGCCTGTATATAATTTGGATGGTTTTCGCCATAGATCGTTTTTTTCTTCTCAACCACTTTGGTCATTAACTCTAATGCTTTTGGAGCGTTATTACTGAAACGGTAAAAGTTTGCCAGCTCTTGCTGTGTAGAAACTGTAGCGGGATTGTTCTCTCCTAATTTGCGTTTGTTAATATCATAGGCGCTCTGTAATAGTTTTTCAACTTCACCGGTTTTTCCCATTTCCATATACAATTGCGCGAGCCCTTTTTTTAGATGGGCAAGATCAGGATGCGCGCCTAATTTTTTTTCTTTAATTTCTATCGCTTTTAAATATAATTTTTCTGATTCATCGTATTTTTTCTCAAAGCGATAAATGTTTGCTAAGTTAATTTGCAGTTTAATAAAGTTGCTGGAATTATCCTTTAAAACAGAAGACGCTTCTGTAATGCTTGTGTTCATTTGGCTTTCGGCATCTTTTAATTTATTCATGTCCAAATAGGTCATCGCAAGATTGTTACAAATTAATGCTTTTGCCATTTGATCATTTTGTGCTTTGGCTAATTCTAATGCCTTTTTAAAATCAGCTTCAGCTTCGGTATAATAACCCGTTTCCTTTTTTAATACTGCGTTATTATTTATTGAAACGATCAACATGCCTTTATTACTTGCGCTCTCACGAAGTTTTATGGCATCTTCATCGTAGGTTTTTGCTTTTGTATACCTGCCGCGCGATTGATATAATAAACCAAGATCGCTTATTGTTTGCCCATAGTTATCTGATGATTTTTTTCCATCTTCTTCATATAATACTTTGGCCAATTTAAAACTTTGTTCAGCCATTGCATATTTATTACTGGCCATTAACATCTCTCCATTCTTTAAATTTGTGTAAGCGCGCTCTTCAACTGTTTTCTCTTCTTTGTTGGCAAACTTGGCAGCACTTAATAAATTACTACTAAATGCGCCGCCTTTTTCATCGGCCTCAAAAACGCCACTGTTATCTAAAAAAGAAATAGCGTAATTAAAATTACTGGCATCATATTCCTGCTGCTGTTTTTCCCAGCTCTCTGTAGTTTTTTCCCTGGCTTTGTCTTTTGCTTTATCTTTAGCCTGGTTGGCTTTATCTTTCATAAAACCACCCACGTTAATTTGCGAAATACCTTTTAAGCTTAACAAAACTATTACGACACCGGAAAAAATACTTTTTTGCATATTTTAGATATTTTAGACTTTAAAATTAGAAAAATATCTCCATACTACACCCATTTAGTATTTTGAGAACTTATTTTCTAATATTTCAAATAAAATTTTATATTTAGTGTTTTAATCCATACGGAATGAAACAAAACTACTATTTAGCTTTTCTTGTTTTTTTAATGTTTACTGCCAGATCTCAGGATACGGTAAAAGTGGCAAGCAACTTAACGCCTGAGCAGCTTGCAGAACAAGATTATAATAGCGGCCTTGCGGCCCTGCAAAAAAATGAATGCGCTGCCGCCGTTGAATTGTTTAATAAATCGTTGGTGGTTAAACC
>JBDSFC010000282.1:0-12747 GCA_039919745.1 Bacteroidia bacterium
GGTGAGGAACAACAATGCGACCGCGACCGGGGCGAGCGGCCACCAGCCCCGGTCGGGGAACGCGCCGTCCAGGATGATTCCGGATGCCGCGGCAAGCGGCACGGCCAGCCAGATGGGCAGGCGCAGCACAGAGTGCCCCTCAACCCCCTTGACCATCACCCGCACAGCCTATGCGACCGAGGAGTACGCGACGATCCCGCGGCGCACGGAATCCATCGCGAGGCGTGCGTTGGCCGCGACGGGGTTATCGGCGACGACGGAGAGCTGGTCGAGCAGGTCGATGGTCTGCTTGGTCCAGCGCACGAAGTCGCCGGCCGCCATGTCAGCGTCCTCCAGCACCTCGCCGAGCGGCGCCCCCTTGGCCCACTTCCACATGGCGAGGGCCAGGCCCGTCGCGGGCGGCTCACTGCCGGGCAGGCGGTGCGAACGCTCGAGGTCGTCGAGGTCGCTCCACAGTGTTCCGGTGGCGTCCAAGGCAGCGGGGAACGCGCCGCGGGGCAGGTAACGCTCCGAGACGGAGCCCTCGTCGCGGCGCGGCTGGTAGACCCATAAGTTTTATCGATCACCGCTTTATATTTTCCTTCTTCAATTAATTTTTTAAAGAAAATAATGTCTTCTTTGGTATCTTTTGGAATTGGGAAAAGAACTTTTTTACCTCCAAGTATGGGTGTAAGTAAAGCCATCCAAACGTTTTGAGAGTTTGGTCCAAGTTCAGTAGAAAAATAAATTCCTTTTGGTTTTAAAATTCTTTTGCATTTAAAAAATGTGCTTTTACCAACGGCATCAAAAATATAATCAAATGTGCCTTCGGTCTTTGTAAAATCTTCTTTGGTATGATCAATAACAACATCTGCTCCTAACGACTTTACAAGATCCATGTTCTTTGTATTACTTGTTGCTGTAACATCTGCACCAAAATATTTCGCGAGCTGAACGCCAGCAGAACCAATTGATCCTGTGGCACCATTAATAAGGATCTTATCTCCTTTTTTTAAATTGACCTTTTTAAAATAAGTTAAAGCCAGCCATGGGCCTTCGCAGGAAGCTGCTGCTGCTTCATAACTAATGTTTACGGGCATGGTGGTAATGGAACCTTCCTCTTTTACACAAATGTATTCGGCATGTGCACCAAATTTCATACATTTTAGTCCAAATACTTTATCACCAACCTTAAATGTTTTTACATCTTTACCAATAGCTTCTATTTCGCCTGCAAGCTCAGTTCCAAGAATTTGATTTTTTGGTTTAAATAAGCCGCCTACAATTCTTACAGCAAAATATTCTGCTTTACGAAAACCACAATCGGTGCGGTTAACAGTTGTTGCATGAATTTTTATGAGTACTTCATTGTCTTTAGGTATTGGTTTATCAACTTCTTTTAATTGAAGAACTTCCGGCGGACCATATTTTGTGTAAACAACTGCTTTCATATAAATATGAAATTACAGTATTTGCAACTGAGCTAAGAAAAAATTCTCTAATGGAGGCTTTAATCAGGATAAGTGGGAGAATGAATAAGCAAACGGCGTTGGATATCCATAATGTTGCCTTAAAATTTTATTACTGGTCACCTGGCGAATTTTTCACATAGGCAAGTGCAAACATTAATAAGCCTATCGCGAAAAGTATTGAAAAAGCCATTGCTATTAAACCTATTCCGGTGTATATAGCGCCAACATTACTTATACTTAAACTGTGATTATATCTCAAAAAATAATCAGCCAGGCTATCAATTACAATTATTTTAATGATCAAGGCTACATTACCTATCAACATTAAACGTACGCCTGAACTCTTTTCCTTCCTGTACAATTTAATGATCGCAATTAAAATTAACACCGCGGGAATTAAAGCAACCAGTTTATAAAGGACTGCGAGTAAAAAAGTAAAAAAATATTCCATGATCTTTAATTCTAATAAAATTGACAATTACCATGTACGTTTAATAAATTCAAATACATTTTTATAAGCCATTTTTTCTAAAAACTCTGAAGTAGTTTTTCCTTCAAGGTTCTTTAATAGATTTGGATAGCAGCTTGCATCTTCTTTGTCCTCGTGATAGTACGGAACACGTTTTGGATCGGGTTGACTGGCAAAAAAATAATCAGCGCCAAAACATATGGCATTTTCTCCACCTATTTTTGTTCCATGCAAAATGTGTTCATAAAAAACATTGGGATCATCATTGTGTAAAAAAGCGCGTAAAAAATTTACGCCAATAATGCCTTTACGTTTAATAATTTCTTTTGCAAGATCGTCAGGTAAATTACGGGGATGATCAAAGATCGCGCGGAAATTAGAATGACTGGCAATAATTGGAATATCCAAGTTGTGTTTTTCAATATGTTCTAATTGTCCGTAAGCTAAAGCATCACTGGTGTGTGACAGATCGAGGGCTATTTTTTTGCCGCTCATATAGTCGAGCAATTTTTTACCATCATCTTTTAAACCGGCTTTGGTATAGTTACCACCACCAAAACGGTTCTCACCATGGTGCGTAAAGCTTATATAAATAACGCGTTCAACATTTGAAATGATCTTTTCTAATTTTTTAAATCCATTTTCAACAGGTTCGTCTTCCTCGCAAAAGCCTGAAGCATTCTCGATAGAAACAACCATTCCTGTTTTATCAGATGCAATTGCTGTATTTAATGAAGTAATATCTTTTACTAAAGAAACACGATCCTTATGTTTTGTCAATAGCTCTTTAAAGATCTCACTTTCTTTTAATCCGGTTTCAGAACTCCCTTTTTCGGTGCCGGTATAAATAGCCATTACCTGTAATTTTACATTGCCTGTTTTTAAGGCATTAAGATTACAGCCTATGCCTGGAAAGAATGGATCCGCGCCCGGAACATACTCGAGGTACGAGAGCAGGTCGCAATGCATGTCAATAATTGGATGTTTCATTTTATTTGTTTTTGTTGTAATTGTATTATCGCTTTTAAAACAGTATCCCTGTTTTTGGTAGAGCTCATCCATTTTGGCAATCTGCTCCCAAGGCTATTATTTTTCATTTCTGCTGTATTGCGTTCTCTTAATTTAGCTTCCACATGTTGCTTAATAAATTCAAGGTGTTCGTAATTGTAAGCCCATAAAATATTATCGCAACAATTAATAGTTAACCAAAGTTGTAAATGAAAGTAAGGGTCAATTGCCGTTCCAATTATAATAAAATTCTCTTGTGGTTTTTTATTAGAGGAAGAAGAAAATAAAACAGAAGCAGGTTTTTCTTCAAGCCTTTTGTTGAATCCACAATGTGTACATACTACTTTTATTTCTTTCTCCTGTATATTAATTATGGGCGGCTGTTTAGCAGTTCTGACAATAGCATTCTTGTTGCAGCCAGGGCATACAACAAGAATGTCTTTTATAAAATCATAGATCTGTTTTTGATAAGTATCTTTTGTACGTTGTACTGCCATTTTTATGGGCTAATTATTTAAAGATACAAATGCTTTATGATTTTGCAAAAAAATGTATTATTCAACGTGTTTTGCACGCTTTTCTAATTGAAGCAACAGTTTTATTTATTTCTTTTTCTTCGAAGCTTTCGCTTTATCATTATAGCTTAAACATAAGTTAACCCAAAACTCAAAATCTTTTTTTGATCTAAAACCATCGGGCTCAACATAACAATAACCTTTTAAGTTTTTGCCTTTCATGACCATTGGTGTAAAGCCATTCTTTTCGGCAATCTCTTCCTGTAAAGCAGGGTCAAAGCGACACATTAAATTTTCGCCGCTTACACAAACGCACATTTTACCATTTACCATAAAAGTAAGGCCACGAAACATTTCTTTTTCTTCGACTTTTAATTTTGGAAAATTAAGGAGATATTCTCTTATTCTATCACCTAGGTTTGTATCGTAAGCCATAGGTTGAAGATACAAATGCTTTATGGCTTTACAAAGAAATGTAGATCTTTTTTATTTAAATAAACAATAAAATATATTTGTTGACGGCAACAAATTATTATTAAAGCTTTAGGATCTTTATCACTGTTTCTTGCCCTTTACTGTTGATGAATTTTAAAATATAAATTCCAGAAGGATAATTTGTAAGATCGCAGTTTTCTTTCCCGGTTATATTAAATTTTTTCAGTGTTGTACCAAAAATATCCATAACTTCAATATTCAAGGCTTCGCTATTTTTTGATGAAATACTAAAATGATCCTGGAATGGATTTGGTGATGCAGTAATATTATCTTTTAAAATGTTGGTCTCTTTGGTCTTTAATGCACATTTGGCGAGGATCTCAGTCTGTGTATTACAATCTACTTTATTGGCGCTAATAGTAATAACGGCATTTATAGGAGGATCAGCAAGGTATTTACATATACTTGGCACGTTACAAAGATTTAAATTGCTATTTAATGTAATATCTAAATTGCTACCAATGGTAGTAGAAATATTTCCAAGTCCGGTTAAATTACTTAAACCAATATTTGCCTCAATAAAAACTCCACCTTCAATGCCGCCAACAATTGTATTTACTTTACCTAAGGATGCAACTGAATTTAATTGCGGATTCCCTATAAGTTCAAGTGTTTCTCCAATATAAACAAGTGAATCCAATCCGTTCAGATCTTGCAGCGTGCCATTATCTCTTATAATAAGAGAACCATTTTCTTTTGTAAATCCATTTAAGCCTGTTAATGTATTTAATGCATTACATGTTCTGATCGTAAATTCGCCATAAACAGAATCCAGCTTATTTAAAGCAGCTAAAGAATTTAATGCAGGAAGATCACGTAAAATAAATCCATCTAATGCATCATTACCCAAATAAGTGATATTATGCAAACCATTAAGATCCTGTAATAATGAACAATTCCTTATTTCAAGCAAGCCAAGGGCCGCTGTAAGCTGCGAGAGAGGTGAGAGATCTGTAATATCGCCTCCCATAATTTTTATGTCAACTCCATCCGGAATTACAGTGCAGTTAGGATAAGTGGTTGGAAAAGAATTTATCTGTGCCTGATTGGCAAATGTAATTGGAGCGGTCGGACATTGTGCTTTTGTAAATGGAGTAAATAAAAGTAGGGAAGGGAATAAAAATAAATATTTTTTCATTTAATAAGTACAGTAAGGATTTGTTATGCAAATTTACTGCTATATAAATACATACACACTGCGTTTATGGGAATTAACAAAATTTTATTTTATATAGTTAATTAAAGGTAAATGTAATTGTTCAAGCAAATAATAAACAAATACTTTTTGTATCTACAAATTATGCAGGCTTTGCATTTAGCTTATACCTGCTTTTTGTTTTCCTATAAATCTTATGCAAATTAACTTCTGTACCAACGGTAATTATATGGTCGCCGCCAAGATCAAAGAAAGGCGCTATTACACCAAGATTAAACTGAGCTATTAATCCTACGGTCATATACCAGATCTCGCGACCTCCTTTTAAATAAGAAATTTGTTTATATTCCTGACTTGTTATAATAAAGAATTTCGTGCCACCGTACATATTCAGGCTAAATCTTTTTGTGCCTAAAAGGCGCGTTTGGACATAAAAAGCGGTGCATATTAATTTTTTTGGAGGCCCATATATAAGTTCTAACATCATACGGGTATTTCTGAATTTATCGGGATATTTTTCTTCTCCTTCGTTCCAGTCTTCCGACCATTTAAACCTTGGTGATATATAGCGTATGTTAATACTTGAAGGTTCTCTGAAACCACTGATGGTAGTTGCTCCAAACTCAGGTGTCCATTTTCCTTTAACCTCTACCTGGCCAAATTGAAATAAGGCAATATGGCATAGTAGTAATACGAGCGTTGATCTCATGGATAGTAAGGCAGGGTTGTGAGGATAACGGAAATTGCCCGGTTTTATTGTAGTGTTCTACAATGTGTTGTAGTTATACGGAGTAAAGTGATTTTTTTGGAGGTTACTTAGTTTTTGTTTTTTTATTTATTTTTCCTGTGCTACTCCAGTGAAAGCCATATTTCCAACCACACCAGACCAAACGAGGTAAACGTTTTCTTTGTTTTTTTTCTATACTGGTGTTCTTTTGGTTGTTGATCGCTCCACTTACATCAAGTACAGAGTTTAAAGACAATAAATATTGGGCTTGTTTATTGTCAACACTCTTTTCAATAGTACTCCTCGAATTTTTTTGTGCTGCTCCCATACTTTGAAAGTGAATTTTATTTGTGGGAAGATATTTATTTAGATCTGACTTTAATTTTCTTATACGAATGTATGTTAACCTTTCTTTTTCGCTACTGTCGCGCCAGACAGCAAAACTGTTAAGGTCTTTTATTTTTGTCTTTATATATTTAAAGCAAGAGTCAACGGAGTAGGGCATTACCGCATAGTCAGTAGAGTTGTGTTTGAAGTAAATACTTGGAAAGGTCATTGTAAGTTCTTCTTCACTAAGTTTATCGCTCTTTATATTTTGTCCTTCGAGATTTGTTGAGAAATAAAGAAATAACAAAATTAATTTAGTGAGTACCCTCATATTTTTTTAAGGAAAGTAAATTATTCCTTCACAAATTTCGAGGAATAGCTCCTGCTAGAAGATCTCATCTTTAGAAAATAAATGCCAGGTGCCAAATTTTGAACGTTTACCGATCCATTAATTTCTTCCTGTTCCATTACAATTTTTCCAAATACATCGTAAATTGAAAGAGAGCTTACATCAATATTTTCGAAGATGATGGAGCTACTTACAGGATTTGGATAAACAGAAAAAACAGTTGGTTTTAATTCCGGGATAACATCTATGGTGCCACAGGTAGCGGCAGAAGTTGGAACAAAAGTGGTGTAGTTTGAAACACTTACCACATTTTGAGGTTTAGAAAAACAAGTTAATGCTGATCCTGATTCAAAATCTGAAAAAATTGAATTCCATGGTCCAAGCGCGCTACCCATTCCTTCCATTACATAAATGGGTTTCGTTGTCATGAAAATAGAGTTATTCACCACTTTAAAACGTTTATGATATTTCCCTGCAAATAAAAATGAATCGATAGCGAGGATTTTGAATTTGGGTGGGCCACCCTGGTAAGGTGGTGTCCACGTAAGGCTATCACCCACATTTTTGTTATAGAAATCATAATATAAACTGCTTGTAGTTGGTGTATAATTTGCAGTTAATGTTGGCGTGAAATAAACTTTCTTATTTAAACTATCATTTAAAACATAACCACGAAAAGTATTCGTAAAATTTCCGGGCACAGTTCCATCAGTGCATGGAGTAGAGCAAGGTACACGGCTGTATACGGCCGATTGGTATAATTTTAACCAGGTATTGCCATTGTTTGAAACAAAGCCGTTAAATTGAAAACTTGAATATTCGTTAACGTAACAACAATAGGCACTTGAAATTCTCATCGAATTTTGAGTGTTCCAAACCATAGTTGAATCAACTGGTTGGTATTTTTGGGAGTAAGTAACTCCAAAAAATAAAAAAATCAAACTTAAAACAAGGATATTTTTCATACTTAAATTTACGAAATTTTATTCAAAGTAAGAACTCTTGCGCGGTAATCAATTATTTATTGATAATAAAGCGTTTACTACTTAAGATGTTTCCTTTATCAGTTACCTGTAAGATGTAAATGCCATTTGACAGATCAGAAGTACTGATCTTGACGTCGTCTGTAGCTGTAGTTTCTAGTGCAATAGTTTTTAATTCCTGGCCAAGACTGTTGTAAATACCTAATTGCATTTTTTCATTTGCAGATACAGGAAAATGAATATTAATAATATCAGAAGCAGGGCTCGGATAAAGATCCAGAGCAAACAAATTTGAATGGTTCTCTTTTAGACCTGTAAGGTTACTACTCATGTAAAAGCTATGCATAACGCCATCGTAATTAATGTACCCGGCAATAGGATAATGTGTTCCTGGTAAATACCAAAGGTATTCGTCCTGCATGTAATAAGACCCTGATGAATTATTTGCAATAGAATCACGGTTTATTGAATGCATATGTACACGCATAACATTGGTGTAAACTCCTGAAGGAATTGTTAATGTACCATAACCATCCGCTGTTACCGTATAGGTGCCAAAACGTATGTAGCTTGGGGTTGTATTACTGGTGCTGTATCGTGTGCCCACGTATGAATCTGTGTAGGTATCGTTGAAATTAACTGGATAATGCAGCATGTCGATCGGATCGCTGTAAGTAGTTACAATTTTACCGGGATTAGAACCCGCGTGGTGAAACTTGCCATAATTTTGAAGCACTGTTGTACTTGTTTTAAGATACAGGCTCATCAATGCATCCTGATAGTTTACATTGCTGTTTGGATAAATACTGCCTGATGCTGTAGTTGCCGCCACATACGTGTTGGCAAGACCACTGCCTGTTGCCGTCATAGCGCCAAGATTCCAGCTTTGATTAGCACCAGCGCTACCGGGCGAAATAGAGTTGGATATCACAACAGAAAAAGTTTCACCGGCCACGGGATTACAATTGGCATCAGTAAGTGTGGGCTGTGCAAAGGCCATGCTGCCTGAAAGGCATGCAAATAAAATAAATAATTTTTGTAGAGGTGTTTTCATGATGTGGTTTTTTATTTAAAATAAAATTAAGAGTAATAAATTGAATTAAATACACACAACCAATTAATCTACCACATGGCTTCATAAGTGGTTGAGTTTGCCAAATAATTGGTGCGTCTATAAAAGAAAATTATAGTGTGATCTTAAAACGTTGGATTACCATCACTAAATAGTCAGGATTTTTTTTAGAAACAAGTGGCCAATTAATTTTCCTCTCCCGCCCTCTCCAGAGAGGGACATTGCGTTTGCTTTCGCGTAAGCACCATTAGTGTCCTCCTTTGGAGGAGGTGTCGCTTTAGCGACGGAGGAGGAAAATTTACGAAGCTATTCTATCACTTTTTTTTGTTTGGTTTTTCCAGGCTGCGTAATTATTTAAAAAGTGTAAAGCAAATCCTGCGCACTGGTTTTATGCCTTTTTCCAGAGAAGAAATTCTGCATTATCACTGCATCCCATTGCCTTAATAACTTCTCCGTTATTAAAACCGGGCAATTCCTGCAGTCTGTTAAGCATTTCTTTTTCGCCTGTTGCACCGCCGGGTACTAGAACTGCTTTGCCATTTCCACTTAAGATCCACCATATGTCAATTTCAAAAGGTCCACGATCGTTAGTGGCTACTGAAACATTTTCTATTTCAGATATCAATATGGACTGAGTGACTTTTCCCGGGTCTATCATTTCTACTGAACTATCACTGACCTTAACGAACCAGTTACTTTCCGGATCGAGACCAGATTGGCCTGGATCCAATTTATCTTTGTATAGTGAAAATATTCCCATTTGATTTTTTGTTTTTACGATCTAATTTTAAAATTACAAATGCTTTTGTGGTTTGCAAAAGAAATTATATTGTTCCGCAGGATTGCAAATTCTGCGGAGTGGTGATTAATAAAGTATCAAATTTTCACAATTCTATTTCCATTTCCAATTTTCATCATGGTTATATTTTATTTTCAAAAACACAGCTAACTCTTTTAATCTTAATTTTAATTGATCTATTTCTTTTATTTTACTCTTAGGTAAAACATACGAATCTCCAGTTTTTAATTTTAAAAGAATCAGTGTAGGTATTTCATTTATTTCTTCTATTTCTTTTGTCAATATTTTACTTTCATTTCCCTCAGTTTTTGATAAAATAAAATCATTGTTTATTTCTAGAGTAATTACTCTTTCAAGATCATTTTTATATCTTTCATTTAGAAAATTTTTATAATGTTCGATGTATCGTTGTCGTTCTCTATATGGATAATAAAAAAACCAAAAAATTGCAGCACATGAAAACAGAATAGTCATAAAAATATTTTTTTCTGAAAAATATACTATTCCGAATAAAATAAAAATAATTGGGACAATTATCTTGCTTCTTCGTCTCGAATTCTTTATCGTTTCAGATTTGGACGCAACAAATAATTGATGCGTTAAATAATCATTATTGTCAATATTATATTGTATTACCATTCTTATTATTCGATATATTTAAAGATACAAATGCTTTTCTGTTTTGTAAAAAGAAATGGATATTGAAAAGATATTACAAATCCTGCGGAGTTGGGCGCTGAACGAGTCACGTTTAATGAAACTATTTAGTTTTCATTGTTTTACCAAGTTCAATTTTTTGATCGTTATTAAATACAATTGATTCCTTAAAAAAATTGTTAGTTCTTTTTTGTCCATATCCATAAGCCCACATAAATAATTCAACTCCAAGACTAGATGGGCTGACAATCATTCCAGCATCATAAACTTTTTTTGAATTTTTGAGTAGAGAATCTTTTTCTCCATATTGAAAGGTATTTTCGATTAACTCTTCTTTAGCTATACCCCAAATAGAATGTGTTAATAAATCCCATGAATTTGGAACTTCTTCTAAAGAAAAATCCATAGCGTCTTGATATGTATCAAAGGGGATAAACAGCTCCATATTTTCTCTATCTTGCCCAGCTCCAATATTAAGATCTTGACCATTAAAGTTTTCTTTTAAAGAATGATAAATTAAATAGTGCATCCTTAATTGATATGTCGATAATCGCGAAATTAAAGATATAAAATACGCGCCTCTGTCATCTCGTGAAATACCACTTCTTGAAGAAGCTAATACTCCTCCAAAATATTCTATTTGTAATTCTTCTTCGCACCAAGCTCCTTCTTCTAAAATACCTTTTAATACTTTTGGAGGGACGCTTCCGTCTTCGTTTATTTTATCACCTAGTTTTCCTTCTGCGTTCTTGAAAATTTTAGAACTGTTTTCAACTTTTTTTTGAGTCCATTCTTTAAGTTGTTCCCCGATATAATCAGCGGAAGGCCCAAGTATTTTTTCAATAAGTTTTTTTCCACCTATTGCACTTCCCAATAATGCAAGTCCTGTTCCCGGATCAATCATTTTTTTAATTTAATTATTGTTTTAATTCCCCATTTTCGCTACCGCTTCAATAATATCGTGTTTGGTAATAATGTGCATGTTGCCACCAAGGTCGCGTAATAAAACAGCGTTGTTATCTTTGGTAATGAGTTTACTTACTTCTTCAATTGGTGCTTTTTCGCCAACAATAGGGAAGGGTGCCTGCATTAAGCTTTTTACCGTGTAACTTTTTACATCGTTGTTCTCCATTAATTTAGTAAAGATGTAGTTGTCGTTAATAGAACCAACATATTCGCCTTTATCCGTTACCGGTATTTGTGAGATAGAATATTTACTCAAGGTCTCTAACGCTTCCTGCACTGTAGCATTTACATCTACCGTTAATAATTTTTGGTTTTTGTGGTTGGCAACTAAGTCAATGGCTTTTGGTTTAGTTACTTCTAAAAAGTGACGGTCGCGCATCCAGTCATCATTAAACATTTTGCCCATGTAACGGGTTCCATGATCGTGAAAAATAACCACAACAACATCACCTTTTTTAAACATGTTCTTCATTTGCATTAAGCCTGCCATTGCAGAACCCGCACTGTTTCCAACAAAAATGCCTTCTTCTTTCGGAATACGGCGCGTCATTACAGCTGCATCTTTATCGGTTACTTTTTCAAAATGATCGATGATGTTCATATCCACATTGGCAGGTAAAAAATCTTCGCCAATACCTTCGGTGATGTAAGGGTAAATTTCGTTCTTATCAAAAATGCCGGTCTCTTTAAATTTTTTAAATACAGAGCCGTAAGTATCAATCCCTAAAATTTTAATGTTCGGATTTTTTTCTTTTAAATATTTTCCTGTTCCGCAAATGGTTCCACCGGTACCAACACCAACTACTAAGTGTGTAATTTTTCCGTCTGTTTGATCCCAGATCTCCGGACCAGTTTGTTCGTAATGCGCTTGTGAATTGCTTAAGTTATCGTATTGGTTAGGTTTCCATGCATTCGGAATTTCATTTACCAAACGAGATGAAACAGAATAATACGAGCGTGGATCTTCCGGTTCAACATCAGTAGGACACACAAT
Source organism: Bacteroidia bacterium (assembly GCA_039919745.1). GTDB lineage: Bacteria > Bacteroidota > Bacteroidia > B-17B0 > Aurantibacillaceae > Aurantibacillus. Next base: position 11,969 of record JBDSFC010000282.1, read on the forward strand.
TACTTCTGCACCAAAAGCGCGAAGGGCATCTACTTTTTCTTTACTTTGTTTATCGGTTGTTGTGAAGATACATTTGTAGCCTTTAATAACCGCGCCAATTGCAAGGCCCATACCGGTGTTGCCGCTGGTGCCTTCTATAATAGTTCCGCCCGGTTTTAAACGACCATCTTTTTCAGCATCTTCTATCATTTTAATAGCCATTCTATCTTTAATAGAGTTACCGGGATTAAAGGTTTCTACTTTTGCGTAAACATCGCAAGGTAGGTCTTTCGTGATCTTATTAATTTTTACCATTGGCGTGTTGCCAATTGTTTCGAGTATCGTTTTGCAAACTTTCATAATTAAATTTATAAGGCTTAAAGATAAAAAATTATGTCACGATTGAAATAGTCGATTTTTGAGTGGTTATAAACAATAATACTGTCAAATATTCTCCGTTTCCACTTATTGCTTCAATAATACCACATATTTGAAAAAATAAGTAATTCATAGGTTGGAGTATGTTTTTTTGAGTTTTATGAACTATCTTTAATACTACAATAAGCTTATTAAACAACACATGAAAAAAATTACTATCGTCGCTTTCTTTTTCCTTACCGCTAATTTTTGTATTGGTCAAAATTGGAATGTTTTTAATGAAAACTACAGGTATAATTATAAGTTTGATAATTCTGCATTGGTAAGTAATGTTTTATTTGTAACGTCAACCGTACAAGCAGGGCCGGATATCGATTATAGTATGAATCTTGTTGCTTTACCCTGCCAGAACGGATGCCCTA
>JBDSFC010000354.1:0-11294 GCA_039919745.1 Bacteroidia bacterium
CCATACGTAAGTGCAGTGTTTTAATACCACGCATTACCAAAAAACAATCCATAGGGCCAGGATTAGCGCCACAGCTGTTTAAAATAAAATATAATTGTTCATATAACTTATCATCATTCATTACTAATGCACCCATTACAACATCGCTGTGCCCACCTAAATACTTGGTAACAGAATGCATTACAATATCAGCGCCAAGCGCTAAAGGATTTTGTAAATAAGGTGAAGCAAATGTATTATCAACTGCCAATGTAATATTGTTTGCTTTGGCAATTTTTGCGCAAGCTTCAATGTCAATGATCTGCATGGTAGGATTGGTAGGCGTTTCGGCCCAGATCATTTTTGTATTGGCATTTATGTATTTCTTAATATTATCAGCATCACTTAAATTAATAAAATGAAATTTGATGCCGTAGTTCGCGAAAATTTTAGTGAACATGCGGTAAGATCCGCCGTACAGATCATCACCAGTAATTACTTCATCGCCCGGACGTAATAATTTCATAACCGCATCTGTTGCACCCATACCGCTGCTAAAGCAAATGCAATATTTTCCATTTTCAAGTGCTGCAATATTTTTTTGAAGCGCTTCGCGTGTTGGATTTTTTCCACGCGCGTAACCATAACCTTTGTTTTTTCCCGGAGATTCCTGAACGTAAGTACTTGTTTGAAAGATAGGTGTCATAATAGCACCAGTAGATGGATCAGCATCAGCACCAGCGTGTATAGCTTTGGTGCCAAATTTATGTTTTGAAAAATCAGCCATGTTTTTTGTTTTTTAGTTCTAAATAATAATTATGAATTAACCGCAGTTATTTTTTTTCGGTTCATGAACCAAAAGCCACCGGCAATAACTAAACCAATTAAGGTCATTAATAAACCTTTTTTAAAGAAGCGTAAATGATATTCAAGATCAATGGTGTGATTCCCTTTCGTTAAATAAACGCCAGTCATACCATAGTTTACAAGCGATTTTTCGGTTTCCTTGCCATCTACTTTTAAGTGCCAGCCTTTATCGTATGGAAAACTTAAATAAACCATTTTATTATCGCTTACATTAATAGTTCCATCAATTTTATTTTCAGAAAAAGTGGTAATATTAAGCGCTTCTTTTTTTAGAGTATCAACATTATTTTTAAAATAATCCCATGTAAAATAATTCAGGTTTATGGTATCTTTTAATTGAAAACGTTTTAATCCCGGAGACTTCAACAATTCTTTATCATCCAATACACATGCTTTTAAGCTCACCAGATCTTTTTGAGTAGAAGAGAGCAGGTCAAAATCATTTTGATTAATGTATTTATCATATGTATAACCAAGTGGTAAAGTAAAACGGTTCTTTAAAACAATTACGTCACCAAATTTTGCAACCGAATCAGTTGTGGCTTGCCATACAGGATTTATAAAACGGTTTTTAGTTAAGATATAATTAACATTGTTTAGTGCTTCAAGAAAAGGACGGTTCTTTAATCCATCTACCCAGCGGCTGGAGTATTCACTGGTCTTATCAATGGCGGCATAACCTCTCATAAAATTAATGTAATTGATCTGTGCAAACGAGTTGTAACTGCTTGTACTATAATAACCGTGTTTTTTATGATCCTGTAAGCTACCATGCATAGCACCACTTGAGAAATACATTTTATCTACACGATAAAACTTGTTGTTTTTTTCCTGGCCTTTTATATAATTGATCGCTTCAACGGAGTAATCGTTATATGCCACTTTTTCTTTTAATTCTTTAACTGAAACTGCTGCAGGAACCACTCTTCCTTCTTGTTGCATAAGTACACTACGTGTGTTTAATGTGGTGTAAGAAAAATAACTCAATTCAAAAACAACCAAAGCAAGAATTAAATATTTTACATTGGCCACATTCTTTGATTTTCCTAAAAAATAAATTGCAATGGCATAAAAAACTAAAAATGCTTTGATGAATAATGAAAGCGAATCGTTCATTTTTAGCGATTGTTCTGCCTGCTGGCCTGTTGGATAAGTAATAATGGACTTGTAGCTTAAAGCGCCTAATATTAACCAAACGCCTAACGCAACAACCAAAGCTATAATACTTACTTTTTTATGTTTTAAAATAAGATCGAGCGCGTATACTGAAAACAAAATAAATATTACAGATACAAAAAAAGAATAGGCTCTGAAATAATCACCGGTAAATAACCAAAATGCATAGCGGAACCATGGAAAAATAGTTGGAATGATCCAAACAATGAATAAAGCAATGTACCAACGCTTTACACTTTTGTCAACTAAAGGAAAGACCTGTGCCATTAATAATAAGCTAAGCAAACCACAATAGCCCAAAGGTGCTTCTAAGAAATTCTGAATACCGCTAAAATTATTTCCTGTACCAATTGAATCTGTACCTAACATACGCATTACAGATGAGCCAAATTCTACTTTGTTTGACAAACCAAATAGCGGTGAGCCGGATAATTTATCGAAGTAAGAGTTACCACCACTACCACGCGGTGATTCAATGATCTGGAAAATATTTTCTAATAAGAACGGACCGGCTACCAACATGCCTATTAACCCGGCAAGTATTAATTTCCAGTATAATTGCAGGAATTTTTTTGTTTCAAATTTATGTTCCTGTAAAAAACGAAAGGCAGCATAAAAAGCGATGAACAAACCAAAAATATAAATATCAAATGGCATTGAAACGGCAGTTATGAAAATACCAAATGCAAATAATATCCATTTGCCCTGTTGGTAAAGACGTTCAAAGCCAAGTAGCAAAACGGCAAGAGCCAGTGCCTCAAAAGTAAATACATACCAACAGGCACCAATGATCATAAAGCCTGAGAATGAGAATAATAAACTTCCAATAATAGCAGAGTAGTTAGAGATCTTTAATGATTTTAAATAAAAATAAAACACACTACCACCAAGGATCAGTTTTATTAATTCCATAAAGACCAAAATTTTCGGAATGCTTTGCGGTCCGGCTAAAATAGCGATCCACAAAAATGGATCACGTGTATAAAGCCCTAAAATATTTTGTCCCATACCTTCCTGGAACGACCAGCCCGGCAAGCCGTTTTGTTTAAAGTAATCTGCGGCAAAATAATAAGAAGGATAAACACCATTTAGAGTATCACTACCAATATCTTTAAAAAGAAAAACGTTTTTTAGTAAGATAAAATCTTTGAAAGCAAAAAAGGCAACCAGGGCAATAAGTCCGAGTGCAAATAAATATGCTTTATTGCCAAGGTTCTCAAAAAAATCGGTTGTTTTTTTTGCAATAGTTTCAGTTGTATTCTTAGTTAAACTCATAAGTTAATCAAAGTATAAATTTGGCAAAAATAATCTAAATATTAGCAGGTTTTTTATGTTTCCACCTGCGATGGCTCCAAAGCCAGCTAAATGGCTGTTGTTGAATGTTCTTTTCCAGCTCTAAAGTATGTAAACGCGTTATTTCACCATCTGGTAGGTCTTTAGGAGTATCTGTTATAACAACAGCACCTAACTCATAATATCCACGTTTTAATTTCTTAACGGAAATATAAATTACGGGGTAATTAAATTTTTTAGCCAGTTTTTCTGCGCCAACAAATACGGGTGTATCCTGGTTTAAAAAATTGGCCCAATAAGCCCCTTCAGGAGGTGGTGTTTGATCGGCAATAAGTCCTATTGTTGTTGGAATATTTTTTTGCCTTAAGATTAAAAGTTCTTTATAAAGGCCCGTCATTGATACGATGTTTCCGCCAAAACGACCTCTTAACTTCAACATAAAAGCATCGAAACTTTTATTTGTTAAAGGATGATAAACCCCAGTAATTAACTGATCAAAATACACCTGGTGTAAAATAGCACCCCATTCCCAATTGCCCAAATGGCCCATAACACCAACCACACTTTGTTTCTTCTCAGAAAAGGAATTGAACACTTTTATAGCTTCATCATTAAAGCTGCAATGTTTTTTTAAATTTTCTTTTGAGATGGTATAAAGTTTCAGTGTTTCAAAGATAACGTCACAAAAATGTTTGTAAAACTGTTTGGTTATTTTTTGAATTTCTCCTTCGCTTTTTTTAGGAAAAGAATTTTTTAAATTTTGTATCACCACTTTTTTGCGGAAACCAATTATGTAAAAAATGATGACGTAAAAAAAACTGCTAAAAGCATGCAACAACCAAAAAGGCCAGATAGAGATAAAATAGAGTAGTGGAAAAATAAATATTTTAAAGATCCACTTGTTCAATTAGAAGTTTGGTTTTAATAAATACTTCGAATAAAAATCAACAATGTGTTTTACTGCTTCATCGGCAGTATCTACCAATTTAAATAATTCAAGATCAATCGCATTAATATTGCTTTCGGTTTCGAGCATGTGTGTTTTTAACCAATCAATTAAACCGCTCCAATAAGCAGTACCAACAAGCACTACAGGAAATTGCGCAATTTTATTTGTTTGAACTAAAGTAAGCGATTCAAATAACTCATCCATTGTACCGTAACCGCCAGGCATACCAATAAAACCTTGTGAGTATTTTAAGAAAATGGTTTTACGTACAAAGAAGTAATCAAAGTTGATGCATTTATCAGGGTCAATAAAATCATTGTGTTTTTGTTCAAAGGGAAGATCAATGTTTAAACCAACCGATTTTCCTTTGCCTCTCATAGCGCCTTTATTAGCAGCTTCCATAATACCCGGGCCGCCACCTGTAATAACACCATATCCTTCTTTAACCAGTTTAAAAGCAATTTCTTCAGCAATTAGATAATATTTGTTTTCAGGTTTGGTTCTTGCGCTTCCAAAAATAGAAACGCATGGCCCAATACGGCTCATTTTTTCAAAGCCTTCAACAAACTCGCTCATTATTTTAAAAATTTGCCAGCTGTTTTGCGCTTTAATATCATTCCAATCTTTATTGGCAAATGCGTTACGTATCTTATCTTCTCCTTCTGGGGTCATGCTAATGTTTCTAGTTAATAGTTTTTTGTTTCTTGTTATAAATCTTCGATCTGAATTCTGAAATTACAGCCCACCCTCTTTCAAGCGTTCAGCGTTTTCAGCAAATTGTAATTTATCTATCATTTCCTGAATATCGCCGCCCATAAAACCTGTAAGATCATAAAGCGTTTCATTTATCCTGTGATCAGTGATCCTGTTTTGTGGGTAATTATAAGTTCTGATCTTGGCACTTCTGTCACCCGTACTTACCATTGTTTTACGGCGTTTTGTAGTTTCTTCCAAGCGTTTTTGGTATTCGATATCGTAAATTTTAGAGCGAAGCATGTTCATTGCTTTTTCGCGGTTACCTAATTGGTTACGTTCTGTTTGGCAAGTAACTACAAGGCCTGTAGGCTTATGGGTTAAAATAACCTTACTTTCAACTTTATTTACATTTTGTCCACCGGCACCACCACTTCGCGCGGTTGCCATTTCAATATCAGAATCTTTAATATCAACATCTAACTCTTCTGCCTCAGGTAAAACCGCTAAACTCGCAGCAGAGGTATGCACACGGCCTGATGCTTCTGTTGCAGGCACACGCTGTACACGATGTACACCACTCTCAAATTTTAAAATACCATAAGCGCCGGGCCCTTTTACGTTAAAAACGATCTCTTTAAAACCGCCCATAGTACCGGGGCTGGAGTCAACCACTTCTAACTGAAAACCTTTTTTCTCGCAATAGCGGCTATACATTTCAAATAAATTTCCAGCAAAAATCGCGGCTTCATCACCACCGGTTCCACCTCTTAACTCCATTACACAATTCTTTGCATCTTCAGGGTCTTTAGGGATAAGCATAAAGCGAATCTCTTCTATCAGCTTGGTTTCTTTTTCACGATTCTCTTCTAACTCTGCTTTTGCCATATCCAGGAAGTCTTTATCCTTTTCGGTAGCAAGTACTTCTTTGGCTTGCTCCATATCAGTGATCACTTTTTTGTAAATATTGATCACGGTAACAACTTCACCCAGTTCTTTATATTCAATGTTTAATTTTTTAAATAAGCGCATATCAGCAATTACCTTTGGATCGGATAATTTTGCTTCCACATCTTCATAACGGCGTTTTATCTCTTCTAATTTCTCTAACATATCTGTTTTTAGGGAATGTAAAGGTAATAAATTGATTAATTCTATTTAAACTATTTATACAATACTTTTATTGTTTTGATATTTGGGCTATTTAAAGTATAATTGAATTATTAATCTCTGTTAAATAGTTTAAATGTTGAGTAAATTATATAAAATTAAACCTCAATTATTTTTTATTGCCGCAGCGGTTCTTTTCGAGATCCTCTTTAACATAGTTACTCCACCTTTACAAGCTCCTGATGAAATAAGCCACTTTTACAGGGCTTACCAGATAGCAGACGGTCATTTTTTGCCGGAAAGAACAAAAGACAGGCTGGGAGGCCAAATACCGGTTTGTTTTGAAGAATTTGTATTGCCTTATACCTTTGCAGCAACTAATTTAAAATACACCTTAAGTCCACAGGATGTTTTAAGATCATTAGAAATAAAATTTGATCCTGAGGTAACCGAATTCAAAGATTTCCCAAGTACAACCACCTATTCGGCTATTTCTTATTTACCCCAAATTATAGGTTTGTATATTGTTAAACGGTTTGATTGTACTGTATCCACTTTATATTATGCCGGCAGGATCTCAAGTTTTATTTTTTGGTTAGTGATCATGTTTACTGTAATAAGATTACTTCCAATTTATAAATGGCTATTTACAGCTATTATTCTTTTGCCAATGAACCTGTATGTTGCCAATGCTTTTAGCGCGGATGGGGTAAACAACTGCTTAACTTTTTTATTCATCGCTTTTGTATTTAAACATATATTTTCTGCCGGAACCATTACTAAAAAAGATGTTTTTTTATTTCTTGTTATATTGAGCCTACTGGCCCTGGCTAAGTTTGTGTATGTTAGTTTTATTGTATTGTTATTTCTTATTCCAAAAGAGAAATTTAAAAATAACCTATTTCGCTTTGGTAGTATAGGACTTATACTTATTACCACGTTGATGATCTTTTCATACTGGTCGGGTATTTATCTTAAAAACTATATACAGATCGCTGATTACAACCCGGATTATACTTATGGCATTGGCCTCTCGCCATGTGCCGATCATGAGGCTCAAAAAGCATATATTTTAGAACACGGTTTTTATTTTTTCAATGTTATTTATCACTCTGTTTTTGATCACCCACAAACTTTTTTAAAAGGATATGTGGGCGCTTTTGGTCAGGCCGACATACCATTACCAAATTGGATATACATTCTATCATATGTCGTTATTTTATTTATTGCATTAACCGAATTCAATAAAATCGTATTATCGCTTTGGCAAAAAACCGTTGCTTTTTTTGCGGCTTTTACTGCTTTTGTATTGATCCTTTTGTCTATCCATTTAATGTGGGATTGTGTAGGGGAAGGTGTTGTAGACCTTGTGCAGGGTAGGTACCTGACACCAATTTTTCCATTACTCTTTATTTTATTCAGTAATAAAAAACTCAGGTTAAACTTTCCTTTATTTATGTTGGTTATGCCTTTTGTTTTTTTTCTGAATATATATTCTTCAACAGTTATTCACGAACGTTTTTTTGTGGAATCATTTTCTTCTAAAGCAGAATTTGTTTGTAGTTTCGAAAAAAAGGATGAGCAGGGTTTATTTATTACCTCCAACCCAAAAATAAAACTATGGGGCGGAACGCAGGATACAAGCCAACATTTATCAGAAAAATTTTCAGGTAAATTATTTCCGCCATCGCAATATGGTTTGGAATATGGGTTTAATTATAAGTTTAAAAATTTAGATTTTGGTGACCTTGTTGAAATAGAAGCATGGCAAAAAGGAGATAGCGCTGATCTTATTATTTCAGGAAAAGGAACAAACTGCAAAGACTTTTTTCTTTCGAGTAAAAAAAGCCCTACCACCAAAAATGGTTGGCAAAAGATCTATTTACTTTTTACAATGGTAACTAAATGTGATAGTTCTGAGGCTACTTTTTTCTTATGGAATAGGTCCAAGTCCAATGTTTATTTTGATGATATTAAGTTTAGTCACAAGAAGTTTGACAGTCTGCCGAAAATTGGTCAAAATAATAAGTAAAGCATTATACAAAATGTATTTTTAACAGGAAATTAATTATATTTGGTTGTTATAAACCCCGTTACTATGAAAAGATTTTTACCTCTGTTTATTTTATTAGCAACACTTCAAGTTAGATCTCAGGATTTTTTGGGTTTGCAAAGTAGTAATTATGCCGGCGTAGTAGGTGCTTATAGTAACCCAGCCAACATAGTTGATAATCGTTTAAAAGTAGATTTTGTTTTAGGTGGGTTATACCTGAACGTTGATAATAATTACGTTGGAGTAAAACGTAGCGCTTTAAAGTATACGGGTCACTTAACTGATCCTAACAGTGTGCAATTGCCGGCATCCTGGGATAATTACGATAAGAACTCGCCTGATTATTGGAAAAATAATTTTGTAGTACAAAACAACAAATATTCAAAAGCAGTTAATGTATCCAACCGCATTGTTTTGCCTTCTTTTATGATCCAATTAAATAAAAAGAATGCAATTGCTTTTACATGGGATATTAGAAATTATGTGAATGTGGATGGCGTATCTTCAGATCTTGCAACGCTTGCTTATAACGAATTTAATTACCCGAATTTATTTGTAACACAACTGTCAAATAAAAACCTAAGTATACAGGAAATGTCCTGGGCAGAATATGGTTTATCTTTTGCGCATGTTTTTACAAAAGACGGCCCACATTTTTTTAAAGCCGGCCTTACAGGTAAATTGTTGCAGGGCTTAAGCGCGGCGTATGTTCATATTAAAGATCTTAATTATAAATTAGACACAACTAATGTGTACGATTTTTTTAAATCAGATGTATCATATGGACACTCTGATAATTTTAATTTCAGTAATACATCAGATATTAACTCAATCTATAAATTTGCATCATATCCTGGTTTTGGTTTTGATGTAGGTGGTGTTTATGAATGGCGCCCTGATTGGGAAAGTCATAAATATGAAATGGATGGTGAAAAAAATCTTTGGAGAAAAGATCACAACAAGTATAAAGTAAAAGCCAGCTTAGCAGTTACAGATATTGGTGGTATCCGCTTTAAAAAAGGTGCTTTATCTAACGATTTTACTGCAAATGTAAACGCATGGAATGTAAGTTCATTAGATATTAGTGGTGTAAATGATTTTGATTCTACCATGACCAATGTGTTTGGTTCTAAAGCAAGTGAAACTACTTTTAAAATGGCTTTACCAACTGCTATTAACGCACAATTGGATTATAATATCTGGAAACCATTTTACGTGAACTTAACTGCAAACATCGCTAACCTCACTCCTAACAGGGTTTCAAAGGTACATGATTTTACAAATATTAGTATTGCCCCAAGATTTGATCATAAATGGTTTGGTTTAACTTTACCATTCTCATATAATACGCTTGCAGCAAAACGTGGCCAACCTGTTATGTTTGGTACTATGGTACGTTTAGGGCCAATTGTTGTTGGTTCAAATAATTTACCCGGATTATTTTCTTCTGATGTGTATGGTGCTAATTTATATTTCTTGCTTAAAGTGCCTATCCCTTATGGCAGACCGCATGATAGAGATAAAGATAAAGTAAGCGATAAAAAAGATATTTGTAAAGATGTGCCGGGTGTTTGGGAATTTATGGGTTGCCCTGATAAAGATGGTGATCACATTCCTGATAAAGATGATAAGTGTCCTGATATCCCGGGTATAAAAGAGTTACAAGGTTGTCCTGATAAAGATGGTGATGGTATTACTGATGCAGAAGATGCTTGTCCGGATGATAAAGGTCCGTTAGAATTTAAAGGTTGTCCTGACAGAGATGGCGATAAGATCATTGATAAAGATGATGAGTGTCCGGATGAGGCTGGTCTTGCTGAGTTTATGGGTTGTCCTGATAAAGATGGCGATGGTACTCCGGATAAATACGATGCCTGCGTTGATCTGTTTGGACCAAAAGAATACAAAGGCTGTCCTGATAAAGATGGTGATGGTACTTTGGATAAAGATGATGCTTGCCCTGATGTTGCCGGACCTAAAGAGAATAAAGGTTGTCCTTGGCCGGATACGGATAAAGACGGTATTCTTGACAAAGACGATGCTTGCCCTACAATACCGGGTGTTATTGAATTCAAAGGTTGTCCTCCTCCTCCACCAATGAAAGTGGCAGAACAAAAAATCCTTGAGCGTGCATTTGCAAGCTTAGAATTTGCAACTGCTAAAGATATTATCAAGCCTAAATCATTCCCTTCATTGAATGATCTAGCTAAGATCTTAAAAGCGCACGAGTCTGACTGGACATTAAAATTATCTGGTCACACAGATAACGAAGGGAATGCTGAAAAGAATTTTGTGTTATCAGAAAAACGTGCAAACGCAGTTAAGAGTTACTTAGTTAAAAAAGGAGCTAAGGCTGATAAGATCATTACTGAGTGGTTTGGACAAACTGTGCCAATTGCAGATAACGCAACACCTGCAGGACGTCAGAAAAATCGTAGGGTAGAGATGAAGATCATTTATAAAGAACAAGTTCAAAAATAATTTTAGAAATAATAAAAAGCCATCAAGAAATTGATGGCTTTTTTTGTAAAATAATTTCAGTTCTTTGTAAATATGCTAGATTTTCTTTTAAAATTTTACTTTCGTGTTGAAGAAGAAACTACTGTTTTCTTAGGAACGAAAACTCAAAAAGGTTCAGTTTTTGCGGTAATTCGAACTAAAGAAATATGGCGAAAAGAGAGTTTACAAAAAAAATGAAATGTTTAGTTACACATAAATGGATTCCAAATGAAGGAATGTTGCAAGAATATGCAAAGCAAACTTTTATGAGGAATATTTTTGGAACTAAATCAGATTATGCTGATAAATTTTTCGAAATTAATGTCCTGGCACAATAGTAGAGATTGGAATTTTGAAGAAATGTCAGATTTAGATATAGTTAAATCAAATGGTCTAGATAGCACAACAGTATTAACACGATTACGTTATAGAAATACTTCGAAAAATCTTAATTTGAATCTTTTAGATTATGCATCATTGATGTGCAAACTTGCTAATCCAATGATAGTGAAGATTCCAATTGTTTTTTTTTAGTATTTTTTGGATATTCATAGTGCTTTTGCTTTTAATTCAATAAGAAAATCTAAACATCAAAATACAGAAGATTTGATTTCTTATTTATATGATGTACTATTTCTTCAACAAAAAATTGCTGTCTCATTACATGAGTATCTC
>JBDSFC010000379.1:0-3380 GCA_039919745.1 Bacteroidia bacterium
CCTAATGGCATGGCAGCCCAACGCATACGCACCACATTTATTAATTCGGATGCTGCAGTAGGAACAGGCCCAAAACGATCTCGCATATTGGTTTCAAATAACACTAAATCTTCTGCTTTGGTAATGTTATCTAATTCGCGATACAATAATAAACGCTCCGTTAAATTACTCACGTATGAATCCGGAATTAATAATTCTAAATCTGTGTCTACAACGGTTTCTTTAACAAACTGTCTCGAGAATACTGATTTATCTGTATTAGCAGAGCCTTCATCAGCAATTTCTTTATACCAATTTTCTTGTTTTAATTCTTCAATGGCTTCGTTTAATATTTTCATATAGGTATCAAAGCCCATATCATTAATAAAACCACTTTGTTCGCCACCTAATAAATTTCCGGCACCACGTATATCTAAATCGCGCATCGCAATCTGAAATCCGCTACCTAAATCACTAAATTCTACAATGGCTTTCAATCGTTTGCGAGCCTCTGTGGATAAGCTAACAAAAGGAGGCGTTAATAAATAACAAAATGCTTTTTTATTACTTCGCCCAACGCGTCCACGCATTTGGTGCAAGTCACTTAATCCAAAATTTTGCGAATCGTTAATAATAATAGTATTGGCATTACTAATATCTAAACCACTTTCAATAATCGTAGTAGCAACTAAAACATCATACTCGCCTTCCATAAAACCAAGCATAACGTCTTCCAGTTTGTCGCCATCCATTTGACCATGGCCAATTGCAATTCTTGCATCAGGAACTAAGCGTTGAATAATACCGGCAATATCCATAATGTTCTGTACTTTATTATGTACAAAAAACACTTGTCCACCACGGTTTAATTCATAGCTCACCGCGTCGCGAATTAATTCTTCATCAAAAGTATGCAGTTCTGTTAATACAGGATATCGGTTGGGCGGGGGAGTAGAGATTACTGAGAGGTCGCGGGCGCCCATTAAACTAAATTGTAATGTGCGTGGAATAGGCGTTGCCGTTAATGTCAAAGTATCAACATTGGTTTTAAATGTTTTTAATTTATCCTTTACCCCGACACCAAATTTTTGCTCTTCATCAATAATTAATAAACCAATATCTTTAAACTTAACATCTTTACCAACTAATTTATGTGTGCCTATGAGAATATCAATTTTACCTTCTTCTAATTTTTGTAATGTTTCTTTAACCTGCTTTGTTGATCTGAAACGATTAATATAATCTACATTACAAGGCAGGCCTTCTAAACGATCTTTAAATGTTTTATAATGTTGGTAGGCTAAAATAGTTGTTGGCACTAAAATAGCAACCTGTTTACTGTCACACACAGCCTTGAACGCAGCGCGAATAGCAATTTCTGTTTTACCAAAACCCACATCACCGCACACCAATCTATCCATTGGGTGTGGTTTTTCCATATCACGTTTTACGTCTTTGGTAACTTTAATTTGATCGGGCGTATCTTCATAAATAAACGAAGCCTCGAGTTCATGTTGTAAATAATTATCTTTTGGATAGGCATGTCCCGGCCTTGATTTTCGTTCAGCATATAATTTAATAAGATCATAAGCCAGCTCTTTTACATTACGTTTTGTTTTTAATTTTAATGTAGCCCAGTTGGTACTTCCAAGCTTATCAATTTTTGGCGTGTGCCCTTCTTTCCCGCTAAATTTACTTATACGATGTAAGCTGTGAATACTCACATATAAAGCATCATTATCGCGGAATAATAATTTTACACTTTCCTGCTCTTTACCATTAATATTTAATTTCTGTAAACCTGCAAACCGTCCGATTCCATGATCAATATGCGTAACAAAATCCCCCGGGTTTAAAGTTAAAAGCTCTTTTATAGTAAACGCTTCAGCACTTTTATGTTTTAACTCTTTTAATTTAAACCGGTGATAACGTTCAAAGATCTGGTGATCGGTATAAATTGCAATTTTAAGATCATCATCAATAAACCCTTCGTGAATATCTAATTGCTGGTAATCTATTATAGTATCATACGTACGATGTTCCTTTATTAGCAGGTCATTAAAAATGCTTATCAATCTATCCGCCTGCTTGACGTTATCCGTTAAAAAATAATTTTCATAACCTTTTGCTTTATTTTCTTTTAAGTTGGCAATTAACAGGTCAAAATTTTTATTAAAAGAAGGTTGCGGACGTTGATTAAAATTAATTACAGCGGATGAAAGAATATGTCTTATTCCAAATTCAAAGCAGGTAAAGTTCTTGATCTGCTCTTTTAATTCTTCTGACTGTGCATATAATTTTTCCGGAGCGGTTTGTTTAATTTCTCCTGCATACTGGTTAAAAGCTTTTTCTGCTGTTTCAAATTTTTTATCAAAAATATCAAAAGCATAATCCGCGTCTTCAAAAAACAAGAACGAATTATGATTATTAAAATAACTTAAAAGCAACACTTTCTCTTCTGTAAAAACAGATGAATTAATATTTGGAATAATGGTTACAAAATCAAATTTGGCATTCGAAAGTTGGTCTGTTGGATCAAAAGTTTTAATAGCTTCTACTTCGTTACCAAATAATTCTATCCTGTAGGGAAATTGATTTGCAAAAGAGAAAATATCGATAATGCCACCGCGAATACTAAATTGTCCGGGCTCATAAACAAAATCAACATTTTCGAAATCGTAAGACAATAAAAATTCAGAAATAAAATCGATAGAAAGCTTTTCGCCTTTTTTTATTTGTAAAGTATTTTGATGTAGTTTTTGTTTTAACGTTACTTTTTCTGAAAGCGCCTGCGGATAAGTAATAACAATACCCGTAAAATTTTCTTTCGATAACAGATTTAAAACCTCAGCCCTTTCCTGGATATTAGCATTGGTTGTTTTTTCAATTTGGTATGGCTGACGGTAAGATTCGGGAAAGAAAAGGACCTTTTCATTTACTAAAAGTGTTTCTAAATCATTTAGTAAATAAGCCGCTTTTTCTTTGTCGGAAGCGACGATAACGCAAGATCTTTTTTGAGTAAAATAAAGCGATTGAATAAAAAAAGACAAGGAGGATCCGTTTAAACCCTGTAGCCATTGGTTTTGGTTAAGGTTTATTGTTTGAAATTTAGAAGTAAAAATCCCCTCCAGTTTTTTATTTAGGATCATTTCTGCCGCAAAATTACCCAATAAATTGTGAATTGAGTTGATTTGTGCCAAAAATTTAACGCTTTGTGCAATGAGCTTATAAGAAGAGTTTACTATATTTGTTATATTATTTTTAAAAAATAAAAACATGAAAAAAAATTTACTAATAGCAACTTTGATAATGGCAGGTTTCACAAGCTTTGCCCAAACTCCACGTTTATCATTGTTTGAAGAATTTACCGGCGAAACATGCCCGCCATGCGCCAGCACTAA
>JBDSFC010000403.1:0-2739 GCA_039919745.1 Bacteroidia bacterium
TTACTTCTTCCATCGAAAATGATCTGCCACTTACACTGGTCATCTCATTATTTGTCTCATTTTTTTTAGTTCCTGAAACTACCACTTCATTTAAAGAACTAATATTTTCTTCAATACCAATATCTAAAACAACTTCTTTACCAGAAGTAACAACTACATTTGGCATTACAATTTCTTTATATCCCAGGTAAGAGATCTTAAGATCATAACGTCCTGGATTTACGTCATTAATTTTAAACTTACCATCCATATCAGTAACAGCGCCTTTAACCGGATCGGTACCAATAATAATTATGTTGGCTCCAGGAATTGTAGATTGTGATTGCTTATCCACAATGGTTCCCCGTACTACCTGCGAAGGGCTTTGCGCTTTTACATTAAAAGTAAATACTGCAAAAAAGAGTATTAACAGAAGAGGATAATTTTTTTTCATTTTAAATTGATTTTATGGGACAAAAGTAACCAGCGCTTAAGAAAGCTAAAATCACGAAACCAATGAGTTGTTGAATTTGGGGGATGAATTGTAAATTGCTTACCTTAAGTAAATTGCATAACAAAAACAAAAAAAAGTCTAAAATATACCCTTAGCTGGGTATATTCTTTTAAATTTAAACTGCCTACACTTGAAGAAGCAATTCGATAGCGAAAATTTTAATATTTTTAAAGAAGATTTGAAGTACAAGTTAAAGGCAAATACGATTTAGAAAAATTAAAAAGTAAGAGAATGGAAAACTTAATTATTGCATCAACATTAAAAACTCCTGGAGTAAAATTTACTACTGATGGTGAGCTTTCAATTTCAGGAAAATCAATTCCTGAAGATTCAAACAATTATTACAAACCTCTTTTTGCCTGGTTAGAAGATTTTAGACAAACATCGCCTCCGTTAGCAACGTTAACTCTTAAGCTTGAGTATATGAATACTTCAAGCGTTCGTATTATGTTAAAGTTCTTACAAAACCTGGTGGCTATGTCCAAAGAAAATATTGCTGTGAAGATTAAATGGGTTTACGATTTTGATGACGATGATATTTGCGAGCAAGGAGAAATTATCCAGGAAAGCATTAAATATCCCATTGAGATGGTAGAACACAAACCATAACCACTTACTTTAATGGCGTTAGCCATAAGAGTAAGTATAAAATAATTTAATATGAAATTAATTTTATTCCTCTTATTGGCATGTTCGCTATCAGTTGCACAAATTGATCAAAAGCAAGTTGACTCACTTTCCAAAATTGCCAACAGTAATTCATCCGACAGCATTCGCATTACCGCTCTATCCGATCTAAACTGGCTCTTCGCAGTTTCAAATCCAAAACGATCAAAAGAATACGCGCAAAAAGAAATTCAATTATCTGTCAATGCTTCTCCATTATTAAAAGCACAAGCATACAATGACCTTGCCATTTCTTACTACCGTTTAACGCTTAACGATTCTGCTTTATTTTATAATAAAAAAGCGTATGAAATTCGTAAAGCAAGCGGAAGAAACGATCTCATGGCATCTTCATTGAGTAAAATTGCTGTTGTTTATACTGATCTTGGAAATTATCAGCAAGCATTAATTGCCAACCTGGAAGCTTTAAATATTTACGAGCAAAAAAAAGACGAACCAAAATTAGCATTGCTCTATAGTAATATTGGCCAACTATACGAAAAAATAAATCGTATTGATAGAGAAGTGTTTTATTGCGAGAAAGCGTTAAAACTATGTAAAAAAACAGGTGACGAATATGGAGAAGCTAATTGTGGCGCCAACCTGGCAAGCTGTTATTTAAAAGATGGTAAAACACAATTAGCTTTTGATTTGATGGATAGGGTTGTAAATGTTTATGCAAAATATGGCGACTCTTTAAATTTAGCGGGAGCTTATAATAACCTTGGGTATATGAACAGGGCTATTGGAAATACTAAAGAAGCCAAAGCGTATTACTTAAAAGCTATTGTTATTTGCAAACGAATAAATAATCCACAAAGCCTGCTTTTATATTTACATAATTTAAGTTCTATATATGTACTTGAAAAAAATTACCTGGCTGCCGAAAAAACAAGTAAAGAAGTATTGGCGTTAACATCGCCAATCAACATTGAGCAATTATTATTAACTTATAGATTATTGGCAACTATCGCTCCATATTTAAACAAGGCGGATGAAGCTCAAAAATACCTGGATGAATATGTGGCTTTAAAAGATTCTGTTTTTTCAAAAGAAAACGCCAATTCAATGGCACGTATGCAAACACTTTTTGAAACCGAAAAACAAGACCTTACTATTCAAAATCTTGAGAAAGACAAAACATTACAGGCTACTCAACTTAAAAAACGAAATGCCACTATTCTTGCAATAACAATTGGTTTAGGTTTATCTCTGCTTTTAATTCTTGCTGTTTACAGAAGTTATCGTTCAAAACAAAAAGCCAACGCCATCATAACCGAGCAAAAAGAAAAAGTAGAGTCGCAACGTGATACATTAAAATTTCAAAATGAAATAATTGAAGAAAAAAATAAAGAGATCACCGATAGTATTAATTATGCGAAAAGGATCCAGGAAGCAATTCTCCCATCTGCAAATGACATTAATAAACATTTTCCCGATAATTTTGTGTATTATAAACCCAAAGATATTGTAGCCGGAGATTTTTATTGGATGCATACTTCTGACGATCTTCTTTTTATTGCAGCGGCAGATTCAACCGGGCATGGTGTACCGGGTGCGATGGTAAGTATTGTTTGCAG
>JBDSFC010000463.1:0-3249 GCA_039919745.1 Bacteroidia bacterium
TTAATGTAAAAGGTTTAAGCCTGCAGGGAGAATATAATGAAGTTAGACCGTATACTTATTCGCACGGTGTAATTGAACAAAATTATTCGCATTATGGCATGGCCTTAGCACATCCCTTTGGTTCTAACTTTAAAGAGTTCTTAGGCTTTTTATCTTATAGAAAAAACAACTTTGAATTTAACTGGCAAGGTATTTATGCTATAATTGGAAAAGACTCTTTGAATGGAAAATCAAACATTGGGCAAAATATTTTTTTAAGTTACACTACCCGTGCAATGGAATATGGTAACAAAACAACACAAGGAATTAAAACAAATCTATTGCAAAGTAATTTAAAGCTAACCTATTATATTATTCCGGATATGAATATGCGACTGGAATTGGGTTACATTCAACGTTCAGAAACCAACAAACTAGGCTACCTTTTACAAAGCCCTTTTATTTATTTAGGGTTTAAGACCAGTTTCTGGAACAGGTACCGCGATCTTTAAGATAAACTTATTTCTTTTAAAACCTCTAAGCTTTTAATTGTATTAAAGCCCGGAAAATGCAAACGGTAATACGCTAATAAAATTTCCAAAATAATTTGGCGTTGTGCGTTAGAGATCTTTGATTTTAATGCGTTGATCTTTAAAAATTCAGAAAATAAAAGCGAGTCGTCTTTATTTAAACCTAATGGAAATGCAAGTGCCATTGAAGAGAATTGCCCGTCGCGACAATCAAAATAAGGTGTTTGTGGCGAATAATTATTTTGTGGCTCAACACCAAAATATTTTGTGAACTCCGCTAAAAAATATAAATGCAAATTAACAAATTCCGTTTCTGTATCATTTAAATATACTAAGCAAGACTCTACAAAATCAAATAAATGTTTATTGGTAGCACTTTCTTTAATGCTCTTAAGCAGGATCTCATTTAAAAATTGCGCGATGCTAAGCTTGGATAAAGAATTAGAAATGTTGGATAAAATATAATAGCTCGATGCTTCGGTAACCTGGTGAACGTCTTTATTCTGTTTTAAAATAAGCTCAACATTAATTAAGCTTAGCGGAAAAATATGGCTTGAGCGGATATTTTTATTAAGAGCAACTGCGGCAGTAACTAAACCGTTGTTGTGTGTGTACAGTTTTAAAATAAATTTTTTGTCGCCATGCTTTATTGCCTGTAATACAATTGCTTTATCTGAAACACGCATTAATTTATAACCAAGATTTTTGAAACAGCTTTTTGTTCGCCGTTGGTTGTTGTAGCATAAACAACATAAGCACCCGAAGAAACACGGCTTCCTGAAAGATTTTTTACAGGCCATTCAATTTGTCCGCCCTGTGATTTGGTTTCCCATACAAGGTTACCGCTTTGATCAACGATCTTTATAACTGAATTATCAATTAATCCTCTTACGAAAACGGTTCCGGGATAATTTGGCCTTACCGGATTTGGGTAAGCATATACATTCTCGTATTTTTCTGAACCTTCAATAATTATACTTCTAAAAGATTGTATCCCAAGGTCTGTTCCAATATAAACATCACCACTTACTGTTTCGTAATTGATATCAATAATGGTATTAGAATACAATAAACTATTTTCTTTTGTAAAATGGTAGATCTGTGTTAAACCATCCGGACTAAAGCAATACAAGCCGCCATCACGGGTACCAACCCATTTATTATTTGCGCCATCAACTACAATCGCCACCACTACTTCTTTATCCAAAAGTAATTCAACATTACCGTCCTGAACAATTTTTATTGGCTGGCCATCATAATTTGAGCCGTTAAAAATATTAGTTGGATTATAAAACACTCTAATACCCGCATCGGTACCAATCCAGATCTTTCCATCTTTGTCTTCCGCAATTGAGTATACTGAATTAGACTCCAGGTTACCGGTACCAACATCTTTATTTAATATTTTATAGTTTACACCCTGAACCGGCGCTGAAAAATTCTTATGATTAAAGACTGTTATACCACCTTGTCTTTCGTGTAGTGCCCACACATAATTATTTTTATCTACAAATACTTTTCTTGTAAACCTTCCAGCATCAAACATAAAATTCTGAAATGAACCATCTGTTTTTTTAACCGTTAAAAAATTCTTGCAATCACTGTTTGCAAACCAAAGATTGCCGTCTTTATCCATACACATACCGCTGCACCGCGGCGCTCCGGGGTATACTTCCGGCATTGGCGTGTTAGAGGCGTTATAAACTGCAACAAGCGCATTGTCTTTATATTCAAGCAATCCATTAAACCATGAACTGGCATAAAACCTGCTTTTATCTTTACGATCAAAATAAACACAATTAATATCTAAGATCGTACTATTGGTAAAATCAAGAGATTTGATATAAGACCAGTCATTATCCTTAAATAAATTTACACCTTCGGTAATTGCTGCGGTGCCTCCACCCTGATCCGGCGCTGAAGGAGAGACCAATACTTTGCCATCAAACACATCTATATTACTTACTAAATTAGTATTTGTACCATTTACTTTAATATAGTTTTTTGGATCGAATGTTCCATATGTTTGGTAAACACCGGTATTAAGATCTGCCATCCAAAAAGAATAATTACCGTTATAAATATCAATGGTAACGTCTACGGGATTGCCAATATGGAAGTTGCTCAGAAGGTTTTGTGTATTAACATCAACAACAATTAATCCAAATTGATCAACTACAGCAAAAAAATTATTATACACGTAATTTAATTTCTTTACGGTTGTTGGCGATGGCGAACTGTATAATGTTGACCATGAATTATTGATCAAAACATAAAGCCTGTCTTTAAGTGCGCTATCAACGGGCGCTAATTTTGATGGCGCATAAGCTGCGACAATTTTACCATCAACACTTATAACACCACCGGCTGAACCGGCAGGAATACTGGACGATGGAACCAATGACCAATTATTAAAATTATTTAATATTTTGGTTTTATAATTTGATTTCAATAAGCCGTTAGGTGTAGCGGCGAAAATAAGTGAATCATTTAAAGCAACCTGGTATACTTCAAGGTTTGAACCGTTAGGACCAATAATAAACGTTTCTTTTACTTCCAGTTTTTCAGTATCAAAAACAATAATACCAAAGCCACAGGCCAGGTATGCAAATTGATCTTTAAACGTAACCTCGTTTATTATTTTTTTGCCATTTAAAATTTTTGATTTAATGTCTGAATAATTTTTTATTTCATCGCTACTATTAATAACATCAATATTACAATTATCATAAATCACTAA
>JBDSFC010000476.1:0-4553 GCA_039919745.1 Bacteroidia bacterium
CTTTATAGACCGCACCGAAAGAATGCGCCGAATCACTAAGAATTAAAATTCTTCCTAATTTTTTTTGATTTTCATTTTCAGAAGCAACAAATTTGTTTTTGTATTTTGTTACCAAAGTATTTATTTCATCATAATCGCAGGTTAATCCGCCAAAATCAACCGGCATAATTACCTTTGTTTTTGATGTAATTGCTTTTTCGATTTCAGAAACAGAGATATTAAAATCATCTGCATTTATATCTACAAAAACGGGCTTAGCGCCAACATGAATAACCACATTTGCGGTTGCTGAATAAGTATAAGCAGGAATAATAACTTCATCACCTTCTTTTACACCAAACCAACGTAACATGATCTCAAGCCCTGCAGTTGCAGAATTTAAACATAAAGTGTTTTTATTGCCGCAATATTCGGTTATTTTTTTTTCGAATAGTTTAGTACGCGGACCGGTAGTTATCCAACCACTTTTTAAAGTAGCTACAACTTCGTTACAGATCTTATCGTCTATTCTTGGTGGTGAAAATGGGATCATATAATTAAATTTTATAATATGTTTACCTGCGTTGCTCCAAAACCATAATCTTTATAAGAACCGTCCTGGAAGATAACGCCTTTTGTGTTTTTTAAACGTGTAATAATTTCCTGCTTTAAACGGCCATTGCCAACACCATGTATAAAAACAATTTTTTTCATGTTCTTTGAGATGGCTTCATCTAATTCGAGATCAAATTTTTCAAGCTGTATGTTAAGCATTTCAAAATTACTTAGTCCTTCCGGATTGTCGATCAATTCAGTAATATGAAGATCTACTTCTTTTTCAAGCGATTTTAAATATTCTTTATTTGATTTTGAAGTTTTTGAACGTGAATTAAATTCTTTTATACTTTTTAATTTGGCAAGGTCTACTAAACTTAATTCCTGTTCAATATTTGTTTGCGCTAAAAATTCGTCTTTTAATAAAAAACCATACACAGGAAATTTAAATTCATCGTGTTTAATAACCTTAGATTCAGCAAGAGTTTTAGGGCTAATATTTACGATCTCAACAATTGGCATTTGCGTTTTAAAATGACTGTTCTTATAAAACAAACATTCTATTTTATGGTAACTATAATCTTTAAAAAACTGGATCTTTACCTGTTTTAAAAGGATCTTTTGATAAGCGCCCAACTCACCATGTTTAAGTGTTTGAAAATATTCTTCGTCTTTTATTGAATAAGAAAAAAGTACATTAAAAGAAGATGAATTAAATAAATAGATCTTATAATCATTTATCAATGCTGGTAATTCGTGATCGGGCTCAATGATCAGGTAAACAGCGTCATTGATGCTTGCTTCGGGATTGAGTTCAATATTATCAGCATCTTTATCGATGATCAATTCGGTATGAATTGGTACTAATTGAGAAGCCAGGTAAGGGATCTCAAAGCCATCCTGCATTTCTACATAAACCGAAAGTTTATCTTTTATACGTGAAACAATGCCCTCCCCGGTTTCGTTCAAAAATCTAACCTTATCGCCAATTCTTAATTTCATTATAAATTCAGGATATACGCTCCTTGCTGCTTTGTCTTAATTAATTCAATATCAAATTTACGACATAATTCTTCTGTTTTTTTAGCCGAATAATTATTATTTGAACCATCAACAATAATTGTTTTAAGACCTGAAAAAGCCTCTAGATCGGCGCTTGTAAGTTTAAAATTATTTGCCAGTATCAAAAAACTGATCTCTTTTAATGAAATATCCGGCCAGTGATCTTTTTTATTCAGAAGCAAAATGTGTTTATCATTCTTTTCGATATAATTAAAATCCTGTACTTTAAGTTCTGAATTATTGAACGATACCACATGTGGTTTTACATGATACATAAATTGTGAAGAATCTAAAGTATTCAACGTGGCATTCTTTGTGTTTTTCACAACCAATAGATTGCTCTTATTTACCTGGTACGCCACCAACAAATTCTCCGTTTTAGAATTATAAGAAACAAACAATGCTATCAATTGCCAGCAGATCAATAAGACAAAAGAAACTGTAATTAACCTGTAAGACCTATATTGAAAGAATAAAGAGCCGGTAATAATTAAAATAGATAAAAAGAGGGCGTCATAAAAACCAAAATCAATACTATCTATAAAACCAAATTTAGCAGAATTAAAAAAAGTTATAAATGAGATAAGGCAACTTACAAGGTAATTAACTACTACAGCTGCAAAACCCATTTTAAGGACAATTAAAAATGCCAATAATAAGATCACAAAACTTGCAGGTACAACAATAATATTACATACAAAAAACCATAGAGGAAATTGTTTAAAATAAAATAGAGTAAGTGGTAAAGTACTTATTGTGGCTGCGAAAGAAACAGTTGTGCCTTCCCAAAACCAATTCACTATTTTATTTTGTGGCTGCCAGTTCATAGCCAATTTAGGTTGGAAGTACAATAAACCAAAAACAGCAAAATAACTTAAAAGAAAACCAACATCTGTAATAAAGAAAGGGTCATAACAAAGTAAAATAAAGGCAGACACCAACAATATATTTACCTGTATTCTTTGATCTGCCCTGAAAAATATTTTACCAAAGCCTAATAAATTAAACATGATCACCGCACGCAATACAGGTGCAGAAAAACCTGTGATCAAAGCAAAGCACCATAATAAAACAGTAATGAGTAAAAATTTGAAAATCTTATATTTCTTTTTTTTATCAATAAGATCAAATAAAAAGCTAAGCACTAAATAGATCAAACCTGTATGTAAACCCGAAACAGAAAGCACGTGAAGCGTTCCTGAATGGGAAAAAGATTCTATTACCTGTTTATCTATCTCATCATCATACCCGGTTAATAATGCTGCGCAAATTCCATAAGCATCATTTGATAATGCACTATTCTTTAATTTCTGAAGTATATAATTTTTGATCAACAATCCATGATACCAGATTGTATTTAATTGTATTGGCACATTTAAAACCTCAAAAGCATTTTGATCAATAAATGTAGTATGATAGATCTTTTTGTTGTAGAGGTAATTTTTATAATCAAATTCATAAGGATTTTTAGGTGGTTCTATCTCCAGTAATTTTGCTTTGATAATAAGTGTTGTGCCTGGTTTTAATTTAGCAGATGAAAATGGTTTTTTAAAATAGGCAATAATGCTTCCCTCTGCTTGCTGATAGCCTGAATCTGTTCTTATTTCGTTAACCTTTACCTGGCATTTAATAAACCGTTCTTTTTCAACCGGCAGATCGTTAACAGTAACAATTAAGTTGGTTGCAGAGTCTATGCTGGAGATGTAATTGCCATAATAATTATTTTGTTCTATAAGATTTGTTTTAGAAACAAGGTTAATTGCAAAAAGAAAAAAGAAAATATCCAGGCAAACCAGGAATAAACGTTTTGTAAGAAAAGTTTGCTGTTGTTTTACTCTAAAAGCAAATGCCAGGGCAATTAAAATAAGCAGATAAAGAAAACTAATTGGTTGTAAATGAAAATGAATACTTAACAAAATACCTATAACAAAAGGAATGAGGATCCTAAAAAAAGGAATATTCGAAAACACTTTTGTCATAAAATATAAAGCTAAAAAAAAATCCCGTCTTGCATAACAGCAAGACGGGATCAATTATAAAGAAATTTTAATTAGTTGATCACTAATTTTTTTGACATTTTAGCGCCATTTATTGAAAGGTTTACAAAATAAATACCTTTTGAAAGTGTGCTGTTCTTGTTAATAGAAATATTTTGTTCGCCTGCACCGTAGTTGTAGCTTGCAGAAGGTAAAACTTCTTTTCCTAAAACATCGATAACATTTACATTTACAACAGCTGCATCATTTAAATTAAATTTAAGTGTAGCCTCACCATTAGATGGATTAGGGAATAAATTTAATTTGTAGCTTTTTGTTAATTCGTTAATACCATTTGAAGCGCCAATAAAATTAACAGCATCAATATAGATGTTATTACCAGCACCAGCCGCAGGATCTTCGGTAAATACAAAACGGAAAGATACACTTGGAGAGTTTTGTAAATTGAACCAATATGGATATGATGATACGTTAACATTTTTCCAATGAGATGCGCTTGGAGTAAATGGAGTTGAAGTTGTTCCACCTGAACCGTTTGCCATTGATGAAGCAGATAAACTAACTACATCAATCCAGGTTCCACCACAATCAATTGAACCCTGTAAAACTAATTTATCAGCCTGTGTTCCGGTTTGTTTTGCATATGCATATGAGAACCATAAACTATCATTTTGATTGTTTAAAAGGTCAATGATCGGCATGTTCAGAAAATCCTGTTCCCCGGCACCACTCTGACTTCCATCGATCATATATGAATTATTACCATCTTTGGCTGCCGTAAAAACCTGAGTCCATGGTCCACCGCTTGGGTTAACAATTGACCAGTTTGCAGGAAGCCCTGTAGCTTCAAAACTTTCAAATGCTGGACCGGTAATACCCGCTGTGCCATTTATTACAGTAACTGTTTTAACTGCTGAGTTGGTACCTTGCGCGTTACTAACTGTTAAAGTAATTGTTGTT
>JBDSFC010000528.1:0-6812 GCA_039919745.1 Bacteroidia bacterium
CCTAAAACACTATGATCTTTTTTACAGCCCAAAAAAGCTATTAAAATAACAAGTAATAGCGCTGTATTTTTTAAATTTCTCAAACTAATTCTATAAGCGGTAAAAATAGGGATTTATTGTACTTAACAAAGTGGTTATTTACTAAAAAAACAAAAAAAAGCCCCAACCAAGGTCGGGGCTATTATATAATTTTTGAAAAGGTTTTAGCTTAATACGTTTGCTTCTTCAAGCATTACGTCATAAAACTCATTAAACGAATCCATATATTCTAGCTCGTTCTTGTAAGTTAAAAATGGTTTTCCGCTTTTTTTGATGAATTTTTCTAATTCAGGATTTAAATTCTCAGTTCCCTGGATAATACCATCAGCATACTCTAAAGATTGTTTCAACATGTTAATGTGAGACGACTCTTCTGAAATATGTTTAAGGTCTTTTTTATTAAAACCGTCAAACGTTAATTTATCAATGAATTTTTTATTCAATGTTTTAGGATATTCATCATCATAAAGCGACACAACTACTTTTGTATCAGCAAATAAAGGATCTTCAGCGTAATACTTTTTAATGTATAACGGCATTAATGATGTGAACCAACCGTGACAGTGGATAATATCCGGCTGCCAGCCTAGTTTTTTAACTGTTTCGGCAACGCCACGCACAAAAAACATAGCACGCTCATCATTATCATCAAAATACTTACCGCTTGTTTTGTCTGTTAAGACAGCTTTACGGCTAAAATACTCCTCATTATCAATAAAATAAACCTGCATACGCGCACTTGGTATGCTGGCAACTTTAATAATTAATGGATGATCGACATCGTTTATCACCATATTCATTCCTGAAAGGCGAATAACTTCGTGTAATTGATGTCTTCTTTCGTTGATACAGCCGTATTTCGGCATAAAAGTACGAATTTCTTTACCACGCTCCTGAATACCCTGCGGTAGCTTTCTGGCAATTTTTCCAACATACGTTTCGTCTAAATAAGGGGTAATGTCTTGCGAAACAAAAAGAACTTTGGCTTTCTTCATACTTGATTTTTAGTTCTTAAATAATTATACAAAAGTAATAAAAAAAAATCCATATTTCAAAGTAAAATGTACATTTGCCCCGTTTATCATGTTAATTTTCACGAAAATAGCAGAGCTACAAGCCTTTTTAAAGGAAATAAAAGAGCAAAACCAGACGGTTGGCTTTGTGCCGACCATGGGTGCCCTGCATAACGGTCATATCTCACTTATTAACCTTGCTAAAAAAGCCTGTAATGTAGTGGTTTGCAGCATTTTTGTGAATCCAACGCAGTTTAATGATAAGGCTGACCTTAAAAGATACCCCCGAATGCCTGAAAAAGACGCCGCTTTTCTTGAGAAAGCCGGTTGCGATGTATTATTCTTACCTTCAGTTGAAGAGATCTATCCTACCGAGAAGAAAGAGATCTTTGATTTTGGTTACTTAAATACCGTTTTAGAGGGCAAATACAGGCCGGGGCATTTTAATGGTGTTGCACAGGTTGTAAAACGCTTTTTTGAGATCGTTGGGCCCAATAAAGCTTTTTTTGGGAGCAAAGATTACCAGCAGGTAATGATCATAAAAGCTTTAGCCAAACAAATGCATTCAAACATAGAAATAGTTACCTGTCCTATTTTAAGGGAAGCAGATGGCCTTGCTATGAGCTCACGCAATGCCTTATTAGATGAAGAAGAAAGAAAAATTGCCAGCCTTGTTCCAAAAATTATGTTGCAGGCAAAAGAGATAGCGATCAATAAAGGTATTAACGATGCAAAACAATTTATAAGTAACGAAGTTGCAAAAATACCTGTTATGAAACTGGAATATTTTGAAGTGTGTGATGCAGAATTAAACGAAATATCAAATTTAGGATCTACCAAAAATGCAATTGCTTTAATTGCTGTTTTTGTAGGTAAAATAAGATTAATAGATAATATAATTATTTCTTAGCCTGATTTTCCATCAACCATTGCGCATCAATTGTCAGCATCGAATCAACACTAATATTCCTGGCTGTTGCTTTTTGTCTGATCTGTTCCATCCAGGCATTATCTGTTTGAATATCTTTTTTCATTTGCTTTAGTTTTTTACTTAAGTTAAGTGCATTTACCCTGACCTCCCACGAACCGGTGAAGAAATTTTGCAAATTCTCAAAAAAGCCCCAGCCAATCGAGGATAAGTTTGATTCAGTTGCCATTACAATAAAGACATCATGTTTTTCTATTTCATTAGTAATATCAATATCACTGGTTAACAATTCTTCTTTTGCTGTTTCAGGATATACCTGCTCATTATAATACCAAAAATGATCATCTTTAAAAGACTTTGATATTCCAAAACCATACATATTCCAATAAAAACTATCGCCAATTACTAAAACCGCAGGACGTATCTTCTTCTCATCATTTTCAAAATGTATTCTTGGATAAGCCATATTTACACTTTTAAATCTAACGAACAAATTCATACCATCTGCAATATCATAATCAATACCAAAAGGTTGTTTCATGTCAACGGTGTCGTAACTTATATTTGGAAGATCGATGTTTCTTAAATATTGTATATAATTTATCAATGAATCTGCAGCAAGAACAGCGCCATAATTACTCCAATGATTGGCATACTTTGGATACAATGGATATTTGGATCGGTATTTATTTTCGATAAACCACTTATTGAAATCAATTACATTTAAACCTGCGGCTTTTACACCTTTTGAAAAGAATTTATAATTAGTGCTGTCATTTATTTTTTTAAAACTATCTGGAATAAACTCAGGGTAAAAAGATGCCTTGCTCGGAGCAAAAACAATTACCAATTGTTTCCCAACCTTCGCTAATCCATCTGAAACAAGTTTCATTTGTTTTACTTTTAGATCAATGCTATCGAGTCCAAGAAAATCTTTTCCTTTATACGAATCAATGTATTTTTGCTCGTATAAATAGTTTTCTTTTCCTAAAACAACACCGTTAGCGTATACTTTTTTAAAGAGTAAAAAGCCAAGTTGGTTATGAAAACGCACATAAAGACTTCTAAAGCCAAACATGGATGTCATATAATCTTCCTGGTGCAATTGATATTCTCCAGAAAACCATGATCTATCGTTAAGTTCAACTTTTTCGGGTTTATAGATGTATCCTTTTAATGGTGGGATATCGATAATTTTAAATTCATTAAAGGCCATGTGTATAAACATGAATCCAAGGATCGATCCAAGTAAAAGTTTTTTTAACATGTTAGATCTGTCTTTCATTAAAATCTAAAATATATAAATGGGTTAAAGCCTGTTGATGTAATTGAACTGATCGACAATCCAAATAATAGCATGGTAATAACCCATACTACTAAATGCTTTGAATTTGAATACTCTTTAAAATAAAAAGCATCCTGAATTTTTCTACCAAAGCCACTGATGGCGAAAAAAGAAAATAATATGGCAAATAGACCAAAGAGTAAGAACTCCGGATCAAAATCATGGTGCGGTCCCGGATCAAATGCAAACATGCGTTTTAAATACACAAAAGCATCGCTGATCTTTTCCACCCTAAAAAACACCCATCCAATATTTACAATAAAAAAGGTAATTAATATAGCAGGGATTTTACCTATTTTAGTTAATACTTTTCCAAAAAAAGCGCGTTCAATTACCAGGAAAAATCCATGAAAAGCGCCCCAGAAAATAAAACTCCAACTTGCCCCGTGCCATAAACCTGAAGCCAAAAAAACCAACCATAAATTAAAATATAACCGTGTTTTGTTTACTTTATTGCCACCTAACGGGATATATAAATAATTTTTCATCCAGTTGCCAAGCGTCATGTGCCAACGCCGCCAGAATTCTGTAATACTTTGAGATATGTATGGGTTATCAAAATTTTCAGGAAATTTAAACCCCAGCATTTTTCCTAAACCAATTGCCATATCACTATAACCACTAAAGTCAAAATAGATCTGGAATGTATACGCCAAACTTCCTGCCCAGGCAATAATAGAATCCATATGCGTATAATTCCAACCAAATACCTCATCAGCAAAAGCACCCATTTGATTGGCAATTAAAACTTTTTTGGCAAGGCCAATTGCGAAACGGTAAAAACCTGTAAGCCTCTTATCTAATGTTTCAACACGCTCACTTATTTGATCAGCCAATTCGTGGTAACGGATAATTGGGCCGGCAATTAATTTTGGGAACAAAATAATATACAATTGATAATCCCAGAATTTGGTTAATGGCTTATGAACCCTTCGGTATACATCAACAACATATGTTATAGTTTCAAACGTATAAAAAGAAATACCTATTGGCAATACAAGCTTAGTCCAGTGTATTTGCTTATCGCCAAATACAGATAACACTGCATTTACATTTTCAATAAAAAAATTAGAGTATTTAAAATAAAATAATAAACCTAAATTAATGGATATAGAAATAAGCAGCAGTATTTTCCGATGGCGTTCATTAATGGCCTTATCCATTAATCCTACCAAATAAAAATCCAATAAAGTTGTAAATAAAATAACAAAAATAAATTTTGGCGCTCCCCAGGCATAGAAGAAAATACTGCCAATAAGGATAACTGCATTTCTATACTTTTTATCAATAAAAAAGTATACCAGCAAAAAAACAGGTAAAAAATAAAGTAAAAATATAATACTGCTAAATACCATCAATAAATGCTTGGCTAAGATAAACTTATTTTGTTAATGAAAATGAGAGAATCCTCTTTCTCAAGCCATAAAAAACACTATTTTTGGCTCTTAAAACTTTTAATTTTAAACTTTCAATTTTTACCCGCTAATGAGCAATATAAAACCCGAAGACTTTTTTAAGAATATTATTTCTCACAGTAAAGAATATGGCTTTATTTTTCCGAGCAGCGAGATTTATGATAATGGATTAAGTGCTGTTTATGATTACGGACAACTTGGTACTGAGCTAAAGAAGAACATACGCGATTATTGGTGGAAAGCCATGGTGCAAATGAACGAGAACATTGTTGGTATTGATTCTGCTATTTTCATGCACCCAACAACCTGGAAAGCCAGCGGACACGTGGATGCTTTTAACGATCCTTTAATAGATAATAAAGATAGCAAGAAGCGTTATCGTGCAGATGTGTTGATAGAAGAACATGTTGCTAAAATAGAAGATAAAATAAATAAGGAAGTTGAAAAAGCAGCAAAGCGTTTTGAAAATTTTGACGCGGCAATGTTTAAGTCAACTAATGGCCGCGTAAAAGAATACCAGGATAAAATTGATGCCATTAACGAACGTTTTAAAACGGCTCTCAATGCAAATAATTTAGAAGAAGTAAAACAAATTATTGTTGATCTTGAAATTGTTTGTCCTATAAGCGGCACTAAGAATTGGACAGATGTTCGTCAATTTAATTTAATGTTCAATACTTCTACCGGTGCTGTTACTGACGAAACAAATATTATTTATTTACGCCCTGAAACTGCACAAGGTATTTTTGTAAATTATTTAAATGTGCAAAAAACGGGGCGAATGAAATTACCTTTTGGTATTGCACAAACCGGTAAAGCATTTAGAAATGAAATTGTAGCAAGACAATTTATTTTCCGTATGCGTGAATTTGAACAAATGGAAATGCAATTTTTTGTGAAGCCAGGAACAGAAATGGAATGGTATGAATATTGGAAAAAAACACGCTTGAACTGGCATTTATCTTTAGGCCTGGGCGCTGAAAAATACCGTTTTCATGATCATTTAAAATTGGCGCATTATGCAAATGCAGCAGCAGATATTGAACATCAATTTCCTTTTGGTTTTAAAGAATTAGAGGGGATTCATAGCAGAACAGACTTCGATTTAAAACAACACGAACAATTTTCAGGAAAAAAATTACAATATTTTGATCCGGAATTAAATCAAAGTTACGTGCCTTATGTTGTAGAAACATCTGTTGGATTGGATCGTTTGTTCTTATCTATTTTAGCTTCTGCATTAAAAGAAGAGTCATTAGAAGGTGGAGACACAAGAACTGTTTTAAGCTTACCTCCTGCTCTTGCGCCATACAAAGCAGCTGTTTTTCCTTTAGTAAAAAAAGATGGCTTACCTGAATTAGCAGAAAGCATTATGAAAGATCTTAAGTTTGATTTTATGATGGCCTATGACGAAAAAGATACTGTTGGAAAACGTTACCGCAGACAAGATGCAATTGGTACACCATTTTGTATTACAGTGGATCATCAAAGTTTAGAAGATAAAACTGTTACTATTCGCGATCGTGATACCATGAAACAAGACCGCGTGGCAATAGATAAATTACATTCTATCCTTACAGAAAAAACTAGTTTACAAAGTTTATTGAGAAAGTTGTAAATACTGTTGCGTAAGGGATGTGAAAGGTTCAGCTCTTTTGTCCCGCAGGGCAAAAAGCCGTAGCGAAGCGAAGCCTGTAACAGCCCGACCCGAAGGGTTACGCCCAAAAATTTAAATGATTATTTTTAATTCACAGAGATCGTAATGAACAAAAAAGCCACTTATTACAGTGGCTTTTTAATATAAAAATATTCTAATTACAATCCTTGTCCGTGACAGCTCTTGTACTTTTTACCGCTACCGCATGGGCAAGGATCATTACGTCCTATTTTTGCTTCTACACGTATTGGCTGAATTTTTGGTTTTTGTTGCGCGTTTTGTTCTTCAACAATATTTTCATCGCGACTCTCAGTCAACTTCTCTTTCTTTTGTTTTGGTTGTTCCTGCGTGAATTTAGCTTGGGTTACTTGTTGTTGATTATTTTCAACGGGCAAACCACCTTTCATTAAGAAAG
>JBDSFC010000569.1:0-8978 GCA_039919745.1 Bacteroidia bacterium
GTGATTTTAGAATTGAAAATGAATTACAACCAACAGAATCAAAACGCTTTTCTTATCAATTAAGGCCTGTAGAAAGAGGAGAATACCATTTTGGCTTAATTAATTTGTTTGTTTGCTCACCTATAAATTTAATTGAACGACATATAAAGGTGGAAGAACCTTTTATGATGCCATGTTATCCGTCCTTTTTAAAACTGCGCCAATATGAATTGTTAGCTATTAGCAATCGTTTGTCGGAATTAGGAGTAAAGAAGATAAGAAGGATTGGGCACAGTACAGAATTCGAACAAATTAAAGAATACGTTACCGGCGATGATATTCGCACCATTAACTGGAAAGCGACTGCAAGAAAAAACCAGTTAATGATCAATCACTATCGTGATGAACGCGCGCAACAAGTATATTGTTTGGTAGATATGGGTCGCATTATGAAAATGCCTTTTGAAGAATTAACTTTATTGGATTATGCCATTAACGCGAGTTTAGTATTAGGACACGTGGCCTGGATAAAGCAGGATAAACCGGGATTGATAGGTTTTTCAAATAAAATAAATGTGGCTGTTAATGCTGACAGGAAAGGAAATCAGTTATTAAGGTTACAGGAAGGGTTGTATAATGCTAAAACAAATTTTGAAGAAAGTAATTACGAGAACCTACTTTCATTTACGCGCACAAAAATTACGCAACGTAGCTTATTATTATTGTTTACAAATTTCGAAACGTTGAACGGCTTAAAACGCCAAATGAAATACATTCGAAAAATGGCTTCACAACATTTGGTGGTAGTTATCTTTTTTGAAAATACCGAGTTAAAAGATCTTTTAGAACAAAAGCCTCAAAACACTTTTCAGATCTACGAACAAACCATTGCACAGAAATTTGATTTCGAGAAAAGACAGATAACAAAAGAACTTCAGCAATACGGCATATTAAGTGTTTATACAACGCCTCAACAGTTAACGGTTAATTCTCTAAATAAATATTTGGAGATCAAAACGAGAGGAATGATTTAATAAATTTTATTATTGCATTAAGTCTTTGAGCTATAAATGTAGTATGCTCATTTTTTTGGCGTGCCCCTTCGGGTCGGGCTTTCACTGCAAGTCCTCGCTTCGCTGTGGGCTTTTCGCTCAATCCCTCACGCAAGAGTACAACACACCGCCAGGTGTTTGGTATACTGCGCCAGGGATGTGGAAGGTTTAGCTCGGGCGAAGTTTCTCGCCCAGCCGTAGCGATAGCGAAGCCTGGAACAGCCCGCCCAGGCGCCCAATAAAATTTCGCGATAGATACGTTTTTTTATAAATTTTTTTGAAATAGCAGAAATTAAAAGAGCCGCTAAATGATCAGCGGCTCTTTTAATTTTATATGTTATAAATTCTTAATTGATCATTATATTTCTAACCCTTGCTATCTCTTCAATGATCTCTTTTAATTGAGCATCGGTAATATTTACGGTACTCTTACTTTTGTTTACGATCACTAATTGGCCGTTAACCTCTTTGGTTTCTGGTTCAACGTATTGGTAGCTTATTTCTATTTTGCTATAGATCTGTTTTAGTTTTTCAAACTCAGTAACAATATCTGCAAAATATTTATCATTCTTGTAAGCATTTAAAATAACTAAAATATTATCCAGGTTTATTTTTTCAAAACCTAAACGCTCAGTAAGATCTTTGTTTGGTTTTAATTTTGCTACCTGGCAGGCAATGTTAACACCTTCTAACCAGGCACCACTGATCATCAATACGCTTAACTCGTTCCTATTCTGAGTTCTTAAATGCGCATCCATTTTATTAAAATTATCAGTACTGATAAAAATTAATGAATCGTAATTTTTAGTATTTGTTGCTAAACGTTTTAGTGTTTCAAAATCAAAGAACTGTCCAATATGAATATCATCACCCAATTCTTTAATATTCTGCAAATAATTCATAGCAGAAAATGTTTTTTCATAAATATTAATGTAACCAAGATCTGCACTATAAACACCAATATTAAAAGCTACTTTGTAATTGGTGTTATACTTAATTAGGTTGGTGGATGGGTTAAGTAAATTAGCATCGTAACCTTGTCCGTTATCTTTTAGCATGGTTGCCATTTCTAATGGAGAAGGGATAGACATAATAATGTTATTGATCACCTCTGCAGAAATATCCGGCTTTACTTTAGCAGGAATGGTATCTACATTTTCTTTTTTCTCAACAAATTTTTCTTCGTCACCCCCACAGCTAAATAGAACAAAAAGAGGCGTAAGTAAATAAATACCAAAACGGGTAAAATTTTTCATAATAGTTTTTTGTAAATAATAATATTTTAAGATTTTGTAAAGCCAAGAATATTAACACCGCAAGGATCTTTAGAATCTTCATAAAAAGATTCTATATAATAAATGCCTGTAGCGCTGCAAGGATATTGGATAGATGGGTACACTTTCTTTTTTTGCTTATTTGTAGCAATTAAATTTTTGTTTTTATCATAAACGTTTACAATTAAGCGACTTCCTTTTATTGCCTGATCGCAGCATAATACCATATAAGTGGAACCTTTGCTAAATAAGTAAGTCACCATGTTTGGCTTATCCTGAAGCTTGGTATTATCAACATAAATAGTTTTTAAATAGGTATATGTTCCTAGCTTAGAATTGCAATTATCAGAAACGCATTGCGCTTTTAAAAAAACGCTGGCCATGATAAAGCTAAGCCCAAGAAATAATTTTGTCTTCATACTAAAATAGATGTTTAATGTTAATAGCCCAGAAACTAGTGTTTGCTAAACAAATTTAAAGTTTTTTTGAGAACTTCAAAATATAAAAGAATAAACAAAACCAACGAAATAACCCAGATGACAACGGAATTGAACCAAAAAGTGCTTATTTCCTTGCCAAAAAGGTATTTATAAGGCGAAAAGAAGTGAATATTGTAGGAAATGTACTGATTTGGTGGATTTATGTAGATCGGGTCGATCTGCTGATTTAGGTACTCGTTTTCAACAATGTACTTGTTTTTCACATATTCCTTACGAACAACATCCTCTAAATACTCATTTGAGTACTTATTCTTTATTCTTTGAAAAGTAGCTTGCCCTTCTTTGCTATCCACAAGTCCGGAAAGTTTCAGGTTTCTTTTCAAGTCAAAGCGTATAAATTGAAAATTATAAAAACGGTTTAACCTTACAAAATGGTTATTTAAATTTTCGAAAGTAATATTTGAATATTTTTTTGGCGTTAAAAAGGCCATATCAGCAAATACAACCTGGTTATTTATTTTTGCTTCTCTTCCTAACTCATTACGGAGTATGGCTAGTTTTTCTTTTAATTCTTCATGCGATTTTTGATCTTTTTCTTTAGACAACCTCAAAGCATCTGTACTTATCTGTACCAATTCCGGAATATAATAGGTCATTTTATTATTTACCTGGCTGATGTTCTTATCAAAATCAAAAAACGGTTCTTCATAATTATTGTACCTGAACTGTTGCACCATTAAACCTTCATAAGCCCAACGCGATGGCATCATGCTGGCAACGCCCGGCACACCTGATCCTCCGCCAATAGCAGAGTTTAGCTTATCAAATGTGAACATAGCACCACCTAAAATTAATTGCGGAATAATTAAAAGCGGAATTAAAATATAAATGGTTACCGCCGAATTAAAAGCACTTGAAATGTTTAAACCAATTAAGTTAGCGCAACAGGCAACAGAAAAAAGCATAAACCAGCATTGGAAGTTCATGCCTTTTAATTCGATAACATAATTACCTATTAATACAAATAACAAAGCCTGGATTGCAGAGATCACAAACAGGATTTTTACTTTAGAAAGATAGTAAGCAAGTGGACTGAGATTTAAAAAACGTTCACGCTTCAGTATTTTACGGTCTTTAAAGATCTCTTCCGCGCTCACAGTTAAGCCAATAAATAACATTACAATAACGCACATAAAAATATAAGCGGGTATGTTATCGTTATCTTTAAAAATGTATTCAGCCCCTCTTACATGCGAAGTGTAACGAATTACAATAGACAATAATAGAGCAAGAACAGGAGCTTCTAAAAAATTAATAAGTAAATATTGTTTGTTACCGATCTTTGAAAGCACATCACGTTTAATAAAAACAAATAATTGTTTTACAATGCTTGGAATTTTAAAAGAGTTAAAGATCTTTTCTTTTACTTCTTTAAAGTCAGGGAATTTTACATTGGTTTTAAAAGCGCTGTGCCATTCTTCCGGTTGCATCTTCCGGTTGCCGGTGTAATTTCCGTATTCATCTACTTCCTGGCTCTCTAAAATATTAAAGATCAATTCAGGATTTACGTTTCCACACATTTCGCATTCGCCAACGTCACAATTAACATGATTAGCAGCGGTTTTAAAATACATCACCGCTTCAACCGGGTTGCCATAATAAATATTATAACCCCCTACATCCAACACGCAGATCTTATCAAACATTTTAAAAATATCTGATGATGGTTGATGGATCACAACAAAAATTAAATTGCCTTTTAACGACAATTCTTTTAGCAAGTCCATTACATTTTCAGAATCGCGGGATGATAGACCGGAAGTAGGTTCATCCACAAATAAAATTGCAGGCTCACGTATAAGGTCAAGAGCAATGTTTAAACGTTTACGCTGGCCGCCGCTTATTTTTTTATTAAGCGCATTACCAACAATAATATCTTTTGTTTCGAGTAGACCAAGATCTTCAAGCGTTTTTAAAACAAGTGTTTTTAATTCTTCAGGTGATTTATCTTTAAAACATAACTGTGCATTAATGTAGAGATTCTGATACACCGTTAACTCTTCAATTAAAAGATCGTCCTGCGAAATATAACCTATCAGGCCTTTGATCTGTGTTTTATCGTAAGTGACGTCAAGACCGTTAATGCGGATACTTCCACCGCTTGGTTTTTCGATACCGGAAAGAACGTTTAATAAAGTTGTTTTACCCGCGCCACTGGCACCCATAATTCCAACTAAAGAGCTATGTGATTCGGAAAAATTAATATCCCTTAAACCAATTTTACCACCGGGAAATTTATATTCTAAATTCTCTACAACAAAACTTAATTTATGATTTTGTGTGGTGTTCAGAAATTTTTCAACGATATCTGAATAATAGATCGTTCCTCTTGGAACACGAATAGTGCTACCCGGGGCTAACAAATAAACAATAGAACGATTTACAGGAATACCATTAATGTGCAACTCATTATTACCGGAATAATTGGTAAATAATAAATTTACACTTGGAAAACGGATAGTAACAATCTCTCCATCTAAACCCTCAGATTGAATGCGCGCGGCACTTGACCTGGCTTCAGGATAATCATTAATAACAACAAAGTGTTGTGCAATATCTTCCGGAATAGGAGCCTGGGTAAAAAAAGTTTCTGCTACACGTTTTTCTTCTTCAGGAATATTAAATCCTTCAGCCGCAGTGTTAATAATTTCAATACGCGACTCGGTAAATGAATTATTGGCTTTTAATAATTCATATAAACGTACAAGCACAATTACTTTTTGTTTTTGTGCCAGTGTTTTGTTTATTTTAATACAAATAGTAAGTGTTCTAACAGAATCAGAAACAGAAGTTCTACGGCGTTTTTTTGGAGCGGGGGTTTCTTCGTCACCTTCAACAACCCTTTCAGGTTTCTCTTCTTTATCAATAAGGTAATTATCGTAAAGCGTTAAGTATTCTTCTGTTTTAGCTTTGTTTAATTGGAAAGATAAAAATGTGCGCACAAAGTTACGCTCAGATTCGCCACTGCCATCATCTTGTTTTGCGATAATAGCAAACAACTGCATTAATGCCCTTAGTATTTCCTCACTCATAAGTTAAAACAGGACATTAAATTAAGCATTTTTTTGAATTATCTTATTTTTAAAGTATTAATCTTCTTTCTTCTCCTCTTCCTCGCCCATAGCACCGATTTGCTTCATTTTACGTAAAAAGTCATCCTTCTTTTTTACGCTGGTGGCGTCAAAAGTGTATGATGGGCCTTTATCCACATCCATTTTTTTGCTTTTACTTTTTAGTTCTTTTATGTCTTTATTAAATTGTTCGTTACTACTTACAGCAAGCATTCTACCATTAAAATAATTAAAATAATACCAGGTGTTTGCATCGGCTTCGATATAAATATCCAAAATGTCTTTTCCTCTTTGTTTTTTGATCTGGATCTTTCCTTTCATGTAACGGAAGATCTCTGTTTTTTGAATGTTGCCAACACCTAACATGCCTTCAGATAAATACGCTTTTGCTTCGCGGTTATAACTCATTTTTACTTCATTAAAAACAAGATTCTTTTCTAACTCATCAGGAAACTTTTTATAATTACCATATAGATTTAATTCAGAAAGCGCCCTGTCACCTTTATCTTTTCCTAAGATCTCAATTAAGCCGTGATTAAAAAGATCGCCTTCAAATGGCGTTGGATTTAAACTTCCTAAATACAATTCAAAATCTTTTGCCATTTTACGAATAGCGCTTCCGTCAAAAAAGAAATCAAACACCATCATTAAATTAAAATCTATACTATCCTTAAGCGTTGAATAGCGGGCGTTACCAACTGATTTTAATTTTACCTGGCCAAGATCATTACTAATATTGTAATTACCTTCAGTATAAATTTCGCAACTACCAGTATTTAAACTAACGTAATTGCCAGGCAAACTCATCTCCAATAATTTTTCTTTATTTGAGATCTCGTACATTTCATTTTCTTTATCAAAGGTTAAGATACCATCGGCCTCAATAACATCTTTTGAACTTCTTGCACCTTGTAGCGATAAGAATGATGCATACACCATGTTGGTATCCTGGTTATAGAATAAACCTGTTCCAACAGCGGCGCCTTTAACATCCAATGCTTTTTTAGGAATTGGAATTTGTATATCTTTTGGATTGATCTCACCGGTAAATTGTAAATACGATTTTCCAATTTTTTTACAATTGTTTACAATCTTTGTTCCGCCTTCATAAAATAAAAATTCGTTGGTCGCAAATAAATAAACTTTACCCGCAAAACTAAAATGATCATTGAACTGGAACTTTTCTTTTTCATCGATCAAACCTTCTGAGATAGTTTGTCCTGTTGTATCTGGTCTGATAGTATTAAATTTGATGAGATAAGGCTTATCATTCTCATCTAAATATTGATATTCACCCGAAGCCAGATAACTTCTTCTTCCAAAAACATTTGTTGTTGTATTACGAATTGTGTGAAATTTTGTAACTGTATTTGCGAGGATAGATGAGTTCCTTAATGTATCCATTACCGCATTTTTAAAGATGGTTACATCACCGTTATTCGGGAATAACCTGGCATCAGCCACATTAATGAATGGTACATTTTTACATCTGATAATGTATTTTTTTAAATTGTATTTAGCGCCTGGCGCAAAAAATCTTAGAGAATCCTGGCTGGGATGTATACTAATAAATTCGGGCCCTTCAAGATCTAAACCTTTTTCCGCAGCTTCTGTATCGATCTTCTTCTGCGTATCACCCAATTCCATCTCTTCAGAATCCATGTACCATTTAAAGCGATCCATAAAGGCAATGTATTTGTTCTTATCAAACTTTACATAAGAGCCTTTTCCATTGGTAATAAAATCACCTATCCGGGCATCAAAATCTATTTTTGCGTTTACATTTACGGTACTAAAAGTAAAGCCGTCTTCGTCAAATGCTTTTAAGTGAAAGTTAGCAGTGTCGCTAAACATCCGTCGCTTCACAAATAAAATTTTTCCGGAAGTAAGATCTGCTTTTTCAAATTCTGCTTTTCCATTACCGGTTAATTCTTTATAAGTTAGATCGAAGCGTCCTTTGAACGAAACATTTTCTTTATAAGCACGAAATGGTTTTTTAATATCAAACGCTTGCAGAATATCTTTGTAAGGCATAAAATGCAATCTTACAGTATCACCATGCGCCACAGGAAATTCAGGAGAATCGCCTTCTTTTACATCAAAGGTATTTGCATTACCATTAGCGCTATCCGGAAAAAATATCAGGTCGGGCACCTTAGAAGTGCTGGAACTAAAATTAAGATCACCACCACCACGTAAACCTTTATCACTTAAACGGATCTCCTGGTTAAAATTACCCTTGCCGCCGTAAATAGGATAACCACCTGGTGGCGTTTGACGAATGAACCCGAGTGAGTAATCTTTTTGTAAAGTAAGAACTTCTCTAAAATCAGGAAAAATACCCGCAGAGGCAAACGTACCATCAAAACGTAAACCTTCATTTCTAAAGTTATCCAAACTATCAATCGCAAATGGATCTAACTTGAAATAAAATTTGTCTTTATTGTAAACGCCTTTAAAAATAGAACGCTTATCATAAAAGGCATAACTTTCTTTAAAGCTTTGGAAGGAAGGGAAGGTAGGCGCCCGGCCCCAACCACTTTTATTTTTTGGCGCATCGATCCTTAATTCTCCATTTACATTCTCGATCAATGTTTTTACTTTTTTAAATGGAACGTTACCGTTAACATCTGGTTCAAAAGCCTCTACATAAATTTTAATGGAGTCAATAGTTTTCATCTTCACCTTAAACTCTTCATA
Source organism: Bacteroidia bacterium (assembly GCA_039919745.1). Classification (GTDB taxonomy): domain Bacteria; phylum Bacteroidota; class Bacteroidia; order B-17B0; family Aurantibacillaceae; genus Aurantibacillus. Next base: position 8,577 of record JBDSFC010000569.1, read on the forward strand.
ATCGAAAATAAAATCTTTTCCAATAAATTCGAACTTACCGGATGATAACGTACCGTTAAAAAGGATCTCGCGGTTCTTTTTTAAGACCACTTCTCCGTTTTTTGGGAACATAAATACTTTTTGGGTATCACTTAATAAAACCTGCTTCACACCCCGAACAGTTAGGTCGTAATTAAGTAAATTTAATGAAGCGTTATCCTTTCCCTGGGTAACAGAATGTAATGTAATAATGTCGTAATCATGTTTATGCGTTAAGTTAGCCGCGTAATCAAATAAACGCGGTCTTACTTTGATCATATCTGTTTCGGGATCAAAATAAATTAAGCCGTAAATAGACATTTTAAAAATAATGGGACGAAGATCAACGGCCAGGTATTTAATATATTTTGCAAAATCAACAAC
>JBDSFC010000598.1:0-6827 GCA_039919745.1 Bacteroidia bacterium
GATCGAAAAAGCAGAAACGCTTTTAGGATATCAGCCAACACATAATTTAGAAGCCGGTTTACAGGAAGCTGTAAAATGGTATTGGGAAAATTTAAAAAGTTAATGGACATTTTAAATTTAATAGGAAGAAACAAAGAGCTTTTTGATGCAGACATCAAAACAAATGAAAACGAATTATCTAAGATCGTTTCTTCTTCAACATTTTTAGTAATTGGTGGTGCAGGTTCTATAGGGCAAGCAGTAGCAAAAGAAATATTTAAACGCAACCCAAAAAAATTACACGTTGTTGATATAAGTGAAAATAACATGGTGGAGCTGGTAAGAGATATAAGAAGCTCTTATGGATACATTAACGGAGACTTTCAAACTTTTGCACTCGATATCGGATCAGTAGAATACGATGCGTTCATCAAGGCAGACGGAAAATTTGATTACGTTCTTAATTTATCTGCATTAAAACATGTTCGTAGCGAAAAAGATCCCTACACCCTTATGCGCATGATTGATGTGAATATTTTTAACACAGAAAAAACATTACAACAATCTATTGATAAAGCAGCAAAAAAATATTTTTGTGTATCTACCGATAAAGCGGCTAACCCGGTTAACATGATGGGTGCTTCAAAAAAAATTATGGAAATGTTCTTAATGCGCAAAAGCAAACAAATAAATATTTCTACTGCACGTTTTGCAAATGTTGCTTTTTCTGATGGCTCTTTGTTGCATGGATTTAATCAACGTATTCAAAAACAACAGCCAATAGTAGCACCAAATGATGTGAAACGTTATTTTGTTACACCGCAGGAATCAGGAGAGCTTTGCTTAATGTCATGTATATTCGGAGAGAACCGTGATATTTTTTTTCCAAAACTAAACGAAAACCTCCATCTTATTTCTTTTGCTGATATAGCCGTTAAGTATTTAAATAATATTGGTTACGCGCCTTTTATTTGCAAAGATGAAAATGACGCAAGGCAATTGGCAAAAACATTACCACAAAAAAAACAGTGGCCATGTTTATTTTCTGAAAGCGACACTACCGGCGAAAAAGATTTTGAAGAATTTTTTACAGATAAAGAAACACTTGACCTGGTGCGCTTTGGAAATTTAGGAATTATAAAAAACGAATTGATCTTTGACGATAATAAGTTGAATGGTTTCTCAAACGCTATTTCGCAATTAAAAAAAGATCAGCAATGGACGAAAGAACAACTGCTCGATCTTTTTAATCAAATGATCCCCGGCTTTGGTCATAAAGAAACCGGTAAATACCTGGATGCAAAAATGTGATCATGGAAGATTTTAAAGAAACCATATCGTTTATCAAAAAATTATATCCAAAAGATTTTATTCCATTGCACGAGCCATTGTTTGTTGGCAACGAACGCAAATATGTGTTAGATGCGATCGAATCAACTTTTGTTTCTTCGGTAGGCGAATACGTTAATCGTTTTGAAAAAATGATGGCAGAAGTTGCCGGCACAAAATATGCTGTGGCAATTGTTAATGGTACAGCAGCATTACACATAGCCTTGATCCTTGCAGAAGTACAACGCGAAGATGAAGTACTAACACAAGCCCTTACTTTTATTGCCACAGCAAATGCTATTTCATATATTGGTGCTCAATCGGTTTTTATTGATGTTGATAAAGAAACATTGGGCATGTCTCCAAAAAGGCTTTCTGATTTTTTAGAAAAATTTGGCGAAAAAAGAAATGATGGTTTTACCTATAATAAATTTTCGGGTAAACGGATAAAGGCCTGCGTGCCAATGCACACCTTTGGCTTTCCATGTAAGATTGATGAATTGGTTTATATTTGTGAAAAGTGGAATATTACATTGGTAGAGGATGCCGCAGAATCTATTGGAAGTTATTACAAAGGTAAACATACAGGTAGCTTTGGTTTAATGGGAACGTTTAGCTTTAACGGTAATAAAACAATTACATGTGGCGGTGGCGGCGCAGTAGTTACAAATAACGAAGCGATCGCAAAACGCACAAAGCATTTAACCACTCAGGCAAAAGTGCCACACGCCTGGGAATTTGCGCACGATCAAATAGGATATAATTACCGGATGCCAAATTTAAACGCAGCTATGGCTTGCGCACAACTAGAACAACTTAATACATTTGTTTCTAAAAAAAGAGAAGTAGCAAAAGCTTATGAAGAACATTTTAAAAATAACAAAAATTTTAGGTTCGTAAAAGAAACACAAGACTCGCGATCAAACTACTGGTTAAATTGTGTTTTGCTAAATAATAAAACCGAGCAGGAAGCTTTTTTGAAAGCAACAAATAACAGTGGAGTAATGACAAGGCCTGTTTGGAAATTAATGAACAAGCTTCCCATGTTTACAAACTGCCAACATGAAGGTTTAGAAAACAGTGAATTTATTGAAGAGCGTTTGGTAAACATTCCAAGCAGCGTTAACGTTAATAAAACATGAAGGTTTTAATCATTAGTGATATACATGGGAATTTACCCGCTCTTGAGTATGTATTAACGGCGGAAAAAGACGCGGATCTCGTTGTTTCTCTTGGTGATGTTGTTAATTATGGACCATGGAGTAATGAATGTGTTGATCTGCTTGAAACCTTACCTAATAAAATTTTGATTAAGGGAAATCATGAAGATGCATTTATTTCCGGAATCTATCCAGGTGAGAACCTAGTAGTCAAATCCTTTTTTAATTTTTGTTACCCAAAATTTGATCGAAAGTCTCAAATTGAAAATTATTTAAAGAATTGGGAAATGAATAATTTCTTTTTTACGCATACGTTAAACAATGAATATATATTTTCCGATACTGAAATAACAATAAATGCAAACACCTTTATTGGTCATTCACATTCAATGTTTATAAAGGAAAATATGGGGTACACGTTAGTAAATGTCGGAAGTGTTGGTCAAAATAGAAAAAACATCAATCAAATAAATTATGTTGTTTGGGATTCAGAGACAAATAAAATTGATCTTATTTCTAAAGAATTTAATGCTGTCAAATTATTTAATGAAATGAGAATTAAAGGTTATCCTGAGATATGCATGAATTATCTTCTGAGTAAACAAATTAAAGTGTAATGTCAACAAAGATCAATATAGGAGTTACTGGTACAGGAAGTCTGATAGGGCAAGCAATCATTAAATCTGTTCAGAGGTCGAGCCTTAACGATAAAATTAATTGTGTAGGTTTCGATTATTTTGAAAGCACAGTAGGTTCGTTCTGGTGCAATAAAAATTATGTTCTACCTGACATTCTCAAAGATAGAACAAAAGAGACTTTTTGGCTTGAAACAATTGTTAATGTTGTCTTAGAAAATAAAATAAGATTATTGTTCATTGGAGTTGATTTTGAACTTATTCTTTTTGCTAAATATAAAAAAGAGATAGAAGAAAAAACCAACGCCATAGTAATGGTAAGTTCATCTAAAGTTATTGAGATCGCTGATGACAAATACCTAACATATAAATTTCTTAAAGAAAATAATCTTTTTCATCCAGAATCATATTTGCCCGATCAAATAAATTACGAAGATCTGCAATTTCCAATGATCGTTAAACCAAGAGTTGGAGCACGAAGCGTTGGCGTTTCAAAGATTTTTAATGCGGATAGCTTAAGAAGCGCGATCCAAAAACTAAAAGAACCAATCATTCAAGAATGCATTGGTAACGACCAGGAAGAATTTACTTGTGGCGTTATTTTTTTAAATGATGAGATCAAACAAACCATCGTTCTAAGACGAACACTTAAAGAGGGTAATACTTTCCTTTCATATTTTAAAAACGATTTTCCTGACATAATAACGGAATATGTAAAAAACGTTGCAGTACACTTACAACCATTTGGCGCATGCAATTTTCAATTAAGGCTTGATGAAAAAGGGATACCAAAGATTTTCGAAATAAATTCGCGCCATTCTGGAACCACCTACATAAGATCTCTATTTGGATTTATGGAGATAGAATATATTATAAATCAAATTCTATTCAACAAGGAATTGAAGTTTCAAATGAAGGAAGGAACTGTTGTAAGGTTTGTTGATGAATTTTTTGTTGACTAATTAAAATGATGATCTTAGTTACAGGCGTGAATGGATTTATCGGAAAGGCTCTTTTTAAGTCTTTAAAAATAATAGGTGAGCCAATGGGCATTTACAATACAAGTGATAAGATCTTTGAGAACACCTATAAGATAGATCTACTAAAAGAAGAAGAGGTGTTTAAATTTAGTGAAAATGAGTTTGCGCAAAAGATAGACACCATTGTGCATCTATCGTCAAGAACAGTGAATGGTCAAAGTTCTGATGATATATCTATTATAGCCGAAAGCGCTCAATTATCTAAAAATCTTGCTCTTCTTTGCAAAAAAACAAACATAAAATATCTGATCAATATTTCAAGTTCTTCAGTCTATTCTAATACAGATGGAACATATAATGAGAACTCTTCCACTCAACCTGCTTCAAATTCGGATTGTTTTTATGGAGTGTCGAAACTTAACAGTGAAATTATTTTCGATCACACACTTTCTAGCAGTAATATCATGATCACTCATTTGCGTGTTTGTATGGTATTGGGAGATAATATTGATAAAACAAGATTGATCCCGGTTTTGGAAAATGAGATCGTAAATTCAAACACAGTTACCTTATTCGGAAATGGAGAGCGAATAATTAATACTATTAGCATTGAACGTCTTGTTGAATACATTAATTTTTTTATCAAAAACCCTTCTCCTGGCGTTTTCAATGTTGCCGAAGAAAGCATTTCTGTTCTTGAATTATCAAAAAGATTGATCGCCAAAAAAGGCAATAAGGAAACGAAGATCATTTTGAAAGAGCAAGGAAATAAAAGTAAATTTATTTTAGAAACCAAGAAGCTACATATGCTACTTAAAAAAATTGGACATGTCTAAAGTTCTTATAATCGCCGAGGCTGGTGTTAATCACAATGCCGATATGAATATTGCAAAACAACTCATTGATGTTGCAAAAAAAGCAGGAGCTGACATTGTGAAATTTCAAACCGCTGTGCCGGAACTGGTAATGACGAATCAGGCTGTGAAGGCCAATTATCAAATTGAAAACACGGGTAAGAAAAATGAATCGCAATTGGAAATGGTAAAAAAAATACACTTACCACTTAGCGCTTACAAGGAACTATTGGATTACTCGAATAAAGTTGGAATAAAATTTCTTTCAACTCCGTTTGATCATGTTTCTATCGAATTACTCGCTGGTCTCGGTCTAGACACGTTTAAAATCCCTTCAGGTGAGATAACAAATCTTCCTTACCTAAGAGCAATTGGAAAAATAAGTTCAACGATCATTCTTTCAACCGGCATGTCAACTTTAGCTGAAATTGAAATAGCCTTGAATGTTCTTATTGATTCAGGAGCAAAGAAAGAAAATGTTACAGTATTACATTGCAACACCGATTATCCAACAAAAATGGAAGATGTAAATTTACTTGCAATGCAAACTATTGGTAAGAAGTTGAACGTAAAGATTGGTTATTCCGATCATACCTTGGGTATAGAAGTGCCTATTGCCGCTGTTGCACTTGGGGCTTCCGTTATTGAAAAACATTTTACGTTAAGTCGAGAAATGGAAGGGCCCGATCATAAAGCTTCTTTAGAACCACATGAATTGGAACAAATGATCCTCTCCATAAGAAATATTGAAAAGGCATTGGGTGATGGGATTAAAAAACCATCTGACTCCGAAAAAAAGAATATCGTAATTGCACGTAGAAGTATTCATTTAAAAACTGCGCTTCCAAAAGGGCACCTTTTAAATGAAAATGATCTTATTATGAAACGACCCGGTGATGGTATTTCGCCAATGGATCTAAGCCTTGTTTTGAACAAAAAACTAAAAGAGAGTTATGAAAAAGATCACAAACTTTCTTTGGACGAATTGTTTTGAGAAGATCAGGTAAACATAGGATCGCCTTATTAACGAGCTCTAGGGCTGACTATAGTATTTACTTCCCTTTGCTTAAAGAATTAAAAAAAGAAAAAGGTATTCAAACAAATATTATTGCTTTTGGAAGCCATACATCTTCCAAATTTGGCAACACCATAAATAAGATAAGTGAAGACGGATTTAAAATCGCTTATCGTATAAAATCTTTCATTCAAGGAGATTCACCAAAAGATATTTCCATCGCAATGGGTGAAAATATTATTGCTTTCTCAAAAATATGGAAAAAAGAAAACTACGATCTTATAATTTGCCTCGGTGACCGGTATGAAATGTTTGCAGCTGTTAGTTCTTCAATACCGTTTAATATTCCTATTGCTCATATTTCAGGAGGAGAAGTTACCCTTGGGGCTATCGATAATGTTTTCAGAGATGGGTTAACGATTGCGTCAAAAATTCACTTTGCCTCAACGGAACTCTACAAAAAAAGAATAATAGAAATACTTGGAACTTCTGATCACGTTCATAATGTTGGGGCACTTAATATTGATAATTTAAAACAACTAAAACTTTATTCCATCAAGGAGTTTAAAAAAAAGTTTGGGATCGACCTGGGTAAAGAAAGTATTCTGATCACTTTTCATCCCGAAACAGTTTCATTTGAAAAAAATAACGAATATATCCGCGAAATAGTTGCCGCTCTTAAAGAATTAAAAAATTACCAACTTATTATTACCATGCCAAATGCCGATACAATGGGTAATATGATCAGAGAAAAGTTGAAACAATTTATAGCTCAAAATAAAAATGCCATTGGGGTTGAATCATTTGGTACGCTCGGATATTTAAGCTGCATGAAATATTGTAAAATGATGCTAGGTAACACATCCAGTGGTTTT
>JBDSFC010000612.1:0-4624 GCA_039919745.1 Bacteroidia bacterium
TCGCAGTGATCTCAAATCCTATTACGGGATATAATAACGGCACACCTTTTACGCCCGGAGCTACCTACCAGGTGCGCAATTGGGTAACTGATGCAGTTGTATATACTTCAAGCATTACACCCTGGAATGGTGGTGCCACGCAAACACAAAGCGGTGATAAAGCCTGGTGGTTTGATTTTTCATCCATTGTTACGCAGGGCTCTTATTATATTTATGATGTTAACAATAATGTGGGCTCTTACCGTTTTGAAATTGCCGATTGTGTTTACAATACTGTTTTGGAGCAGGCCATGCGAATGTATTTCTTCGCGCGTTGTGGCACACCAAAATTATCAGCCAATGCTACTGCGGCGTGGACGGATGCGGCTTGCCACGCAGGTACACAACAGGATCTTGATTGCAGATTGTACAACAACACAAATGTTTCTACCTCGCGCAATTTAAGTGGCGGCTGGCATGATGCCGGTGATTACAACAAATACGTAAACTTTACCTGGAGCACTTTAAGCGATCTTTTATTGGCCTATGAAGAAAACCCCACCGTTTGGCAAGACAATTATAATCTTCCTGAAAGTAATAATGGTATCCCTGATCTTTTAGACGAAGTAAAACAGGAGACAGATTGGTTATTACGTATGCAACAACCTAACGGTTCGGTACTTTCCGTAATTGGTGGCGGTGGTGTTAGTCCACCAAGCAGCGATGTGGCATTTAGAAGATATGGCCCTGCTAATACTTCTGCGGCTTTAACTACAGCCGGCATGCTGGCTTTGGCCGCAATACAATTTAACGCAGTTGGACAAACCACTTACGCCGCTACTTTACAAACGGCTGCTGTTAATGCGTATGCCTGGGCGGTGGCAAATCCAACAGTTACTTTTTACAATACAGGTTTGGTAGCAGCAGGCGAGCAAGAACTTTCCGCTTACGATCTGGCAACACACAAAATTTGTGCGGCTATTTATTTATATGCTTTAACAGGAAATGCTTCTTACAAAACATTTGTAGATGCTAATTATACCAGCGTGCATTTAGTTGCCTGGAGTTTTGCGTATCCTTTTGAAGGACCTGAACAGGATGCGTTATTATATTACACAAAAATTCCGGGCGCTACCGCTTCTGTAAAAACCACTATTTTAAATGCCTACACAGGATCAATGCAAACGAATAACGCTGATAATTTACCGGCATACAACAATAACACTGATGCTTATCGTGCATGGCTCTCTAATAATAATTATACCTGGAACTCTAACCAGACAAAATCAAAGCAGGGTAATATGTTCTTAAGCATGAACCAGTATAGCCTTAACGCGGCCAATGCAACCAAGTATAGAAACGCGGCTTCGGGATTTATACATTATATGCATGGCGTAAATCCTAACTCAAAAGCTTATTTAAGTAATATGGGAAGTTATGGCGCGGAAAATTCAGTAACACAATTTTATCATTCGTGGTTTCATGATGGTAGCGCTTTATGGGATGAAGTAGGTGTATCCACTTACGGTCCGCCTCCGGGTTATATTCCGGGTGGACCAAATCCGGGCTATGCATTAGACGCTTGTTGCCCTGGTTCTTGTGGTAGTCCCGGAAACAATGCTTTATGTACGACCAATGTAACGCCGCCAATGGGACAACCTATACAAAAATCATATAAGGATTTTAATAACGACTGGCCGGTAAATTCGTGGACAATTAGTGAAGCAGGTATTTATACCAATGCCGCATACGTTAGGATGCTTTCTAAATTTTGCACAAATACTATTTGTACTTCTACAATAACTACGGGAGTAAAAAACAATGACAAAGTTGTTACAGGCCTTGTACAAACCATTTACCCGCAGCCTGCAGAAGATAAACTCACCATTAAATTTTATAATGCAGAAAATAATGTCGATTTATTTTTATACGATGTAAGCGGCAAACAATTATTTTCTAAAAATGAAACTATCTCTAATGGCTTAGTAGATGTTGATCTTTCAACTGTTGCCAACGGTATTTATTTTTTGAAAATAGTTTCGAAGAATAAGATAGAGGTGAGGAAGGTTGTGAGGGAGTGATCATGATGAATTTTCTTTTGGCGTAGTTTCTTCAAATTCTATTTTAAGCCCAAGATAGGATAATGATTTTATTTTTTTCTTCTTCGAAAGCATATAAATATGGCTAACCATTTTTTTACTTAAATGATACTTCAACAAGAGAAATAATAGAGCGAAGAAAATTACTGCAAATAAATATAATGTTCCTTGTGTTGATGCGAATCCCGCTGTCGCAACCCACGCGTTATCCAAAACCCTTTCGATATAATTCTGTGTATTTTTCATGTTAATCATTGATTTATATACTGTAATAGCAATAGCTTTAAAATATTAACTCTATAACCAAAAAAACTCTGCAAAAGCGACAAATATCTTTTTTGCGGCATTTTTATTTTCAAAATTAAGTTGGGTTATATGTTTATCTTTCTTTTTATGTTAGTTATTATTTTATAGCGCCCTCATACACCCTAATAGCAAAATCTGTAAAATATTAACTCTAAAGCAAAAATAACTCAGTAAAAGCGGCAAAATCTCTATTGTGACATTTTATTTTCAAAATTAAGCCAGATTAAAATACGCATATCTCTTGTTAGTTATTATCTTATAATTGGCCTATACCTTGTAATAGCAGTATTTTCAAAATATTCCTTTTGAAAGTAAAATTATCTTTTTGATGCCCTTTTAAAAGGTTTTATGCTATTAGTTATGTCTTCTATTATTATAACGGCTAAAATTTTGGAGTTGCTCATTTTTTAACAAAAATGTTTATTAGTCATTCCGGCCTTGAGCCGGAATCTCAGTTCTTAACTGTTTTGCAATAAAGTATTTTAGTGCTGAGATTCTGAATCAAGTTCAGAATGACAGGGAATAAAAAACCCTCATCAATCTGGTGAGGGTTTTTAATTTTATGTTGTTGTGAGCGTTTCGACTCCGCTCAACGTGACGATACACGTCACCCTGAGCGGAGTCGAAGGGTTTTATTTCTTACTTTCCGCAGCTTTTGCGGCAGCTTTTACTTGTGCGTCTGCAATTGTTTGTTGGCATTTTGCATCTGCATCGCTAACTATCTTCTGCACTTTTTCATCCACTTTTTTCTTAGCTACTTCTGCTGCTTTTTTAGCGGCAATTTTTGCAATTGGGTTGCTTGCTTGTTCAACTAATTTATCAGCTTCTGCATAACCATCTGCTTTAGATTTATCAGCATTGGCTTGTGCTTCTGCTTTTTGTTTCTCGCATTGCGCTTTGGCATCCTCTAATATTTTTTGTGCTTCTTCTGCAGCTTTATCAATAGCATTATTTACAACCTGTGTAGTTACAGTTGCTACTGTGCTTTTTGCATCATCTTTTAAAGATGTTTTTACGTCCGGCTTCATAACAGTACCACCAAATAAAGCAGTTACTTTTATTTTATCGCCAACCGCTACGTTTGTTCCAGCTGCCGCATTACCTTGTGCTAATAAACTACTTAAAGCAGAATTAGCTGCGCCACCAAACATGGCTTTAGGTATTTCCATTTTCCATTTGTAATCAATGGTCTGATCAAAACCTGTGCTACCGCTAATGTTAGCCGGCACGTTAGCAACCTTGGTATCAAACGGTGCCATTACCACGCGGCCATCTTTAATTTGATAGTTAACCAAAAGATTATCAACGTCCATACTTTTTAACTGCTCAATTTTTAAAGCCTCGCCTAATTTTACAAATGGAGGAAAACCACCAACATTTACTTTTGCCGTTTTAAATGTACCATTTGCTTTTACAGCATTAAGATCCGGTTCCATTTTATCATTTAAAGAAGTATTGAAATTTTCAAGTGTTGCAGTAAATTTACCTTTGGCGTATTGCCCAACTGGCGCCAGTTTCTGAACAGTATTAAACGATTTAAATGTTTCCTGGATATCAAAATTATCTACTTTTAAATTTAAACCAATAGTTGGTTTTTTATTATTGGTTGTTTCATAAAAACCATTTATAGTTAATGCACCACCCATAGTATTCATGTGTAGGTTGGTCATATCAACTTTTTGTTTGCGAATTAAAATATTACCAACCATGTTATCCAATATTAAATTGGTATAAATTACTTTACCAATTTTTGCATCTAAATTAAAATCAATGTTGGCAGGAATTTCCGCAACACCTGTAGCGGTTGTTGCTGTTGGAGCAGCGGTTGATGTTGTTGCCGCTGTGCTTGGTGTTTCGGGACCCATTAATTCGTTAATATCCATTAAAGCAGAGTTAATTGCGAATGACCCTTTAATTAAACTGTCTTTAAACATGTATTGAATTAAATTATCAATACGTCCGCTGGCTTGTATATCACTCTTGCCCATCTTCGCATCAAATTTTGCGAGCTCAACAAATTGTGTACTGAAATTTAAGAGCATGGTATTTAACTGAACAACGTATGGAAGGGTTGCTGATTTATAATTCATTTTATCAATTTCCAAAGAACCTTGTGCTTTAAACTTATCGTATTCTTTTTTATCAATAGAGCTCATGTGGCCGGCAATACTAATATCTGTTTTAATGATCCCGCTTAGCTCATCACCTTTTTCGGTTGGAATAAATTCTTTTACCGAAGA